>NZ_JCBAJA010000011.1:0-149672 GCF_059834885.1 Microbulbifer sp. SE14
TTGAGCGACCACGTAGAGAAGCCTGAAACTCAGTAATGGTTGGACAGCGGAAACCAGATTAGTGGTTGACATCAGGAGCCGCTTTAGAGAAGCGGCCCATGGCCGCGATCGGACAAGCCGGGTAAACCAAAGATCGATCGCGGCCATGGGCCGTTCCTACCGGGAGCCTAAAAATCTGATTTCTTGTTGAAGACCCTCTGCCATCGAATTCCGTCATCCTTTTCCCCTACGCCCCCTTTTGGGGAGGATGCGCCCCATTCCAGTGCTCGCCTAGGCTGTGAAACTGCGGTAGCCACAAGCCGAAGCCACAGCTGTACCGTGCCGTTCGGCCAATAAATCCAATAAATAATAACGGTATACAGCGATGAAAGAGCCCTTTTCCGGCGGCCGGACCCGGCTGCTCGTCCTTCCCTGCCTGCTATTTGCCTGTTCCTCACCCCATGCGTCGGCGGACTGGTATTTCCGCGGGACCCCCAACGGCTGGGCCGCCGATGCGATGACTCATATCGGCGGGAGTGAATACCAGATCTGCCAGAGTTTCGCCGGCGGCGACGCGGGGGGCGGGCCGCGCTTCAAGATAGACCGCTATGCCAATTGGCAGGAGAGTTACCCGGCCTCCGACTACGGCGTGGGCGGGAACACCAGCTATCAAATCACCTTCTACAGCGACAGCAAGAATATCCAGGTAACGGAAGTGGCCAGCTGCAGTGGCGGCGCGGACAGCTGGTATTTCCGCGGCACGCCCAACGGCTGGGGCGCGACCGCCATGGAGAGCAGCGACGGCGTTAACTTCTGCACCGAGCAGAGCTTCGCCAACGGCGATGCCAGCGGCGGCCCGCGCTTCAAGATAGACCACCATGCGAACTGGGCGGAAAGTTACCCGGCCGCCGACTATGGAGTAGACCCGAACACGGATTACGAAATCTGCTTCGACGCCAACAGTCACGCGATTACCCTAACCGAAACCGGCGCACCGCCACCGGTGGATCCGCCCGGCGAAGGCAGCGACTTCCGCTCCGAGACGATCTATTTCCTGCTCACCGCGCGCTTCTACGACGGCGACCCGGGCAACAACTACTACAACCGCGACCGCATCATGCCCGGCGACCCCCACTGGCGCGGCGATTTCAAGGGCCTGATCGAAAAACTCGACTACATTGTGGACCTGGGCTTCAGCGCCATCTGGATAACCCCGCCGGTGGAAAACCGCAGCGGCCTCGACTACCACGGCTACCACGCCTACGACTGGACCAGGGTCGACCCGCGCCTGGAATCCCCCGATGCGAGCTACCAGGACTTTATCGATGCCGCCCACGCCAAAGGCCTGAAGGTGATCCAGGACGTGGTGGTGAATCACTCCAGCCAGTACGGCATCCGCAACCAGGTGTGGATCGACCACCTGCCGATCAAGTACTACGTGCCCCAGGGCAGCAGCCAGGGGATGATCAGCAACGACCCCTACTTCGGCAACCTGGGCGACTACCAGAGCCAGTTCCGCGACGACAACGACAACCCGGTGGCCCCCCAGTGGTTCCGCGACCGCCACAATTCCGATCCCGACGGCACAGTGCCGCTGGTGGACCCCAAGACCGGCGTCACTGTGCCGCAGGCCGGCTACGACCCCAACCGCTTCTTCGGCATAGACGCCAACAACCTGGACCCGGCCTGGTACCACCAGGACGGCTTTATGGCCGGCGGCGACTGGGAAAACCCGGAGGCGTTGCAGACCAAGCATATGGCCGGCGATACCATCGACCTGGCTACCGGCAACCAGAACGTCAAGGATTACCTCAACAGCGCCATCGAGCAGTATCTGGACATGGGCGTCGACGCCATCCGTGTGGACACCGTCAAGCACGTGGAGCGCGACGAGCTGCTCAGCTATGTGCACGAATGGCAGGCCCACAAGCCGGATCTGTTCGTATTCGGCGAGGCACTGGTGAAAGGCCTCGGCTTCGGCTCCGAACTCGGCAACGACAACGCCTCGGCGGTGATCCGCCCCTGGTGGTATACCCGCACCGGTTCCGACCCGTCCAATCCCCAGGGGGATTCCGATTTCGCGATGATTGACTTCTCGCTCTTCTCCACTTTCCGCGACAACGTCACGCGCGGCAGCTTCGGCGGCATCAAGGGCGCACTGGATATGGACTGGACCTACGCCGATCCCACCGAACTGGTGACCTTCTTCCAGAACCACGACGTGGGCCCGGACAACGATTTCAAGTACCGCTTCGGCGGCGCCGAAAGCGATGCGGCCATGGCCTACAACCTTATGTGGACCATCCGCGGTATTCCCACGCTCTACTACGGCGAGGAAATCATGTTCCAGGCCGGACTGCCCCAGGATATCCAGTCGTCCAACGACACCGTCGACCAGACGGGCCGCGCCTACTATGGCCCGCACCTGGACAACCTGGCCGCGACCCAGAACCACAACCTGTACCGGCATATCCAGCGCCTGAACCAGATTCGCCACGCCATACCGGCGTTGCAGAAGGGCCAGATGGAAAAGGTCAGCGAGTGGGGGGTGGGCATCAGCTTTGTGCGCAACTACTCAGCGGGCAATTCCTATGCGGTGGTGGGGTTGGCTGCCGGCAGCGACCAGGGGATTTCGGTCTCCGCTATACCCAACGGTACCTACACCGACGCGGTTACCGGTGCGCAGATACAGGTGAGCAACGGCAGCATCAGCTTTACCGTCAAGGCCTATTCCGCCGGTATCTACGTGCTGAACGGCCCGGGCAAGATCGGAGCCGACGGCGCCTATCTGCGCTAGAGCTTCTACCCCCGTAGGAGCGGCCCATGGCCGCCCCGCCGCTCCTACAAAGAAACGATAAAAATAAAAGGACAAGAGCGATGAAAACAAAAACGTTAACGATAGTGGCACTGCTGTTGAGCAGCGCCTGCTTCAGCACCTATGCCAACGCCGACTGGTATTTTCGCGGAACCCCCAACGGCTGGGGGGCCGAGGCGCTGGAATCTGTCGGCGGCACCGAATACCGTACCTGCCAGAGCTTCGCCAGCGGCGATAGCAACGGCGGGCCGCGCTTCAAGATAGACCGCTACGCCAACTGGCAGGAATCCTACCCGTCTTCCGACTATGGTGTGGGGAGCAACAGGAGCTACCAGATCACCTTCTACAGCGACACCAAGTCGATCTTTGTGGACGAGGTGGTCAGTTGCGATGCCAGTGTCGAGGAGCTGGGCGCTGTCTACTCGCCCACCGAAACCACCTTCTCCCTCTGGTCGCCGGATCACAGCGATGTGCAGCTGGTGCTGGATGGACAGTCTCACGGCATGGGCAGAACCCCGGACGCGAACGGCCTGACCGACGTCTATTCGGTGACGGTTGCCGGCGATCACCACCTGAAGCCCTACTACTTCGTGGTCAACGGTATTGTCGTACGCGACCCCTACGGAAAAATGGCGGAGCCGAACACCGACAACAACATCGTCATGGATCTTTCCCGCACCCAGCTGCCCGGCGGCTGGTCGCCTCGGCCGGCGCTTGCCGAGCGCGAGGATGCGGTGATCTACGAGGTGCATGTGCGCGACTTCACCATCGCGCCCGAGTCCGGCGTCAGCAGTGACAAGCGCGGCAAGTTCATGGGCATGGTGGAGGGTGGAACCAGTTTCAATGGTGTCACTACCGGCATCGACCACCTGAAGGAACTGGGGGTGACCCATGTGCAGCTGCTGCCGGTATACGACTTCAATGCCTGCGCCGATCCCGCCGACACCAGCTGCTACAGCTGGGGCTACGACCCGCGCAACTTCAACGTGCCGGAAGAGCGCTACTCACTGACGCCCCACGACTACGAGAATCGCGTGCGCGAGTTCAAGCAGATGGTGGACGAATTCCACGAGGCGGGTATCCGCGTGATCATGGACGTGGTCTACAACCACACCTATTCCAAAGCGGTGTTCGAGCCGGTTACCAGCAGCTACTACACGCCCACCGATCTGTCCGGCACCGGCAACAGCATCGACGCCAATGTACCGGGTGGACGAGTACAACATCGACGGCTTCCGCTTCGACCTGATCGGCATCTTCGACTACGACGAGGTGGAGGAATGGGCCAATCATCTGAACAGCCGATTCCCGGACCGGAAGCTGCTGATCTACGGTGAGCCCTGGAACGGTTTCGCCGCGGATCCGCGTGAATCCGAACGGGTGCGCCTGGGTACCATCGGCCGTATCTACGAGTCCCACGCCGGGGTGTTCAACCCCAGGTTCCGCGAGGCGATCAAGGGCCAGAACGACAATGGCGGTTGCAACAGCGGCGACTGCTTCGCCTTCAACAGCAACCCCGACACCTGGCGCATCGAGGTGGGCAGCCGCGGGGCCATCCGCTATACGAAAAACAAGGATACGGTGATCGACACCTGGGACCCGATGTTCGCGATGGACCCGGAGCAGAGCATCAACTATGTCTCTGCCCACGACAACCTGACCCTGCGCGACAAGATACTGCAGTGGGCGGACCTCAATGGGCGCAACCGTGCGGATCCCTACCTGCGCCGCATCCAGATGTTCGCCAACGGCATAGTGCTCACCAGCCAGGGCATTCCCTTCCTGCACGGCGGCGTCGAGCTGATGCGGGACAAACAGGGCGACCACAACAGCTACGATTCGCCGGATTCGATCAACCAGTATTACTGGCAGTGGAAGATCGACAACGCGGATATCTACGCATACTACAAAGATGTAATCGCCCTGCGCCGCGCCCACCCGGCCTTGCGCCTGACCAGTTGGGACGCAATTGACCAGCATGTCACCAGCAGCCGGCCGCGCTACGGTGTGGTGGTGCATCACATAAACGGCGCCGCGGTGGGGGACAGCTGGAGCGAGATCATCGTGATCTACAACAGCGCGGACAATTACAATTACAGCCTGCCGGCCGGTGAGTGGAAGGTGGCGATGGAAAAGTCGGATCCCTCCGCCGGCAATGGGCGGGTGGTGAGCGGCTCGGTAGTTGCCGAAGGCACTGCGGTAACCGTGCTCTACCGCGATTGAGATGGGGGCCACCCTTGTAGGAGCGGCCAGCGGCCGCTCCTACAAGGGTGACTGTTTAGCCATGCCGGCGCAGGCCTACGCCGCAATGACGCTTTCAGTTTACGCGGAAAATATGGCCGGCAAACGGCTGAAGCTGCAGCGCGATTTCGCCCTTGCCCCCGCCGACAAGCAGCTCGCTCTTTGCCGGACCTATCTGGTCAGCCACTTCAAAAATGCCATCCTGCAACTTCCACTGCTGCAGCAGCTCCGGAGGCAGTTGCAGCTTCACCGCCTTTTCCTCGCCACCGAAATTGGCGATCACCAGCAGCTTCTCGTCGCCCGCCCAGCGCGCAAACGCAAACAGCTGCTCGTCGTAGCCCTCGCCCTGCTCGCGGTTGTAGCCATGTATCTCCCTGTAGTCGCCGCGCAGCGCTGCGCTTTCGGTGGAGAAGTTCATCAGGCGCCTGTAGAAGTCGCGCAGCTGCTTTTCTTCGTCCGTGGATTCGCCCTGCAGCCAGCGGCGCACGCTGGGCACTGACCAGTAGTCGAAGATGGTGGTGCGGCTGGCCTTGCCGAAGCCGGCATCCTCCGCCGCCGGCTCACCCAGCTCCTGGCCGAAGTAGACCAGGGTCGGCGCGGCGGAAATGGCCGCGGAGACCAGCATCGCCGGCTTGCCCGCCTCTGCGTCACCGGCGAATTCCGGGCTGGCGATACGCTGCTCGTCGTGGTTTTCCATAAAGTGCAGCATATGCGGGGCTATATCCAGCAGCCCGGCCTGGATTTCCACCAGCTCGTCGGTGCTGCCCTCGCCCTGCATCACCGCGCGTATCCCGTCGTAGAGACCAACCTTGTCGTAGAGGTAGTCCATCTTGCCAAGGCTAATGAAGTCCCGGTAGATCTCCGGCTGGTAGATTTCCGCCAGCAGTAGTGTGTCCGGTTTGCGCAGCTTGATCGAGGAGTTCAGGTAGCTCCAGAACTCCACCGGCACCAGTTCGGCCACATCGTAGCGGAAGCCGTCCACGCCCTGGTCCAGCCAGAAGTGGGCGATATCCCGGTATTTTTCCCAGGAGTCGGGCACGTCCTGTTCGGCCCAGAAGTCGGCGTGGGCGCGGTAGTCCTTCTGCGCCCACTCGGCCGGCAGTTCGGGGAAATCCAGGCTGCCGTCAGGGCGCACGCCGTAATTGATTTTTACCGTCTCGTACCAGTCGTCCTGTTTCGGTTGAGCGTCGCGCGCGCCGTTGCCGGTCCATTTGGCCGGGGATTCCTGGAATTTGCCGTCCGCCAGCGGGTGGGCTTCGCCGCCCAGGGGGCGGTAGCCGTCTTTCGCCAGCGGTACCCGGAAATCCTCGCCAGTGACATAGTAGAAGTTGTTGTCCCGGGCGTAGGTGACCGAGGTGTCGTCGTCGGCGCCGAAATCCCGCACGCCCTCCGGCTTGCCCAGGGACTGGTAGTCCCGCGCCACATGGTTGGGCACTATATCGATGATGACTTTCAGGCCCTGGGCGTGGCTGCGTTCGACCAGCGCGCGGAACTCGTCCATACGCCTGGCCGGATCCCCGGCCAGGTCCGGGTTGACGCTGTAGTAGTCCTTGACCGCATAGGGGGAGCCGGCGCGGCCCTTGATCACGTCCGGGTCGTCGGCGGAGATGCCGTACTCTGTATAGTCGCCGACCAGTGCGTGGTGCAGCACTCCGGTATACCAGATATGGGTGGCGCCGAGATCGCGGATCTGCTCGAGACGCTCCGGCGTAAAGTCGCTGAACTTGCCCACACCGTTTTCTTCCAGGGTGCCCCAGGGTTTATTGGTGGGGTTGGTATTGCCGAACAGGCGCGGCAGCACCTGGTAGATCACCGGCTTCTCTGCGGTGGTGATTTCGGGCTTGCTTTGTTGTTTTTCCGCACAGCCGGTCGCGGTGGCGAGCAGGGCGGCGGCGAATAGGGATGGGAATTTCTTCATTGGTTTGTGTGCCCCTTGATCTTGCTATTGGTGTAGGAGCCTGCTGTGACCGCCATCCATGGCGGTCACAGCAGGCTCCTACAACGAGTTCTTAATGGTCAGTTGCAGCGGCGGTTTGCCCCAGGCAAATTTCACCAGCAGCCGGTCATTGCGCTTGTCATGCCAGGCGCCCTGCCGTGACTGGGTGAAGTCCTCCTCGCGCCGGTGCAGTTCGATCGCCTGGCCGTCGGCCTCGATCGCCGCCGGTGCCTGCTGCCAGTTGTGAATCTTCAGCGTGATATTCCGCTGCTCTGGCATGCCTTTGTAGCCATTGCCGCTGCGCTGGAAATCAAACGCTACGCCGTCGCCGCTTCTGTGGGCGGAGAAGTCCAGCTTCTCGTACTGTCCGCGCGCAAACGCATCGACTGTCTCGCCGTCGTCCTCGTAGACGTAGCCGCTGGACTGAGTCGCGGTCGGATGTGCGTAGTAATCCAGGGTCAGGTGTTCGCTGGAATAATCGCGGGTGGTGGGTATATCGTCGATGGTCGGGATAAGGGCCCCGGCGCGTACCAGCACTGGAATGGTTTCCAGGTCCACTTCCACCTGCGCCGCGTCGCCCGAATACTGGTCGTCGTTCCAGTAATCGAACCAGACGCCGCCGGGCAGTTTCACCTCCACCTCGTCGAGACCGGCTTCGGTCACCGGCGCCACCAGGAAGTCGCTGCCCCACAGGTAGGCGTCCTTGTAGTCGATCAGTGCAGTGTCGCTTTCGTTTTCAAAGAACAGCGGGCGCATCAGCGGCATGCCGGTCTGGCTGTTCTCGAACGCCAGGGTGTAGTTGTAGGGCAGCAACCGATAGCGCAGTTTCACGTACTCGCGCAGGATATTTCTGGTCCTGCGGTCGTGGAACACCGGTTCCGGCGCTATGTGTTCCTGGGCGTGGGGGCGGTAGACCGGCTGGAAGACGCCGTACTGCAGCCAGCGGATATAGAGCTCGCGGTCGAACTTCTCGCCGCCGGCGAAGCCGCCCAGATCGGAATGGGTATAGCCGAAGCCCAGCAGGCTCATGGTCAGGGACAGCTCCACCTGCGGCTGCAGGCCGCCCCACTCGCGGGCCACGTCGCCGGTCCAGGGAATCAGCCCAAAGCGCTGGGAGCCGGCGAAACCGGCGCGCATCATGATAAACGGGCGCTCGGTCGGGTTCTCGGCCTTTTCGTTTTCGTACAGCATCTGCGCCCAGCGGTGGCCGTAGGCATTGTGCACTTCATCCGCCATGCCGATCGCGTGCACCGTGTCCGACGGGTGCACTTCCGGCTCGCCCAGGTCGCCCCACCAGCCGGCCACGCCCTGTTCCCTGAGGCCGCGGTAAATATTCCAGAACCAGTCGCGGCCGTCTTTGGAGAAGACGTCGACCAGGCCGGTATTGCCGAAATAGAAATCGAAGCGCTTGGGCTGGCCGGCGAGGTTTTTTGCCAGGGCATTGTTGGCCACTGCGTCGCCCCAGCGCTCGGAGGTGGAGAGGATAAACGGCTCGGTGACCAGGATGGTATTGATGCCGCGCCCCTTCAGGTCGGCCATCATCTTTTCCGGCTGCGGGAAGGCGCTACTGTCCCAGGCCAGGTTGCCCATATGGCCCTGGATATCCGCGCCGAACCAGTAGAGGTCCAGCACCACCGCATCCAGCGGGAAATCCTCCTCGGCGAACTTGTCTACCGTAGCGCGCACTTCCTGCTCGGTGTGGTAGCCGAAGCGGGAGGCGAAGTTGCCCAGCGCCCAGCGCGGCGGCAGCGGCTGCTTGCCGGTGACCGATACGTAGTTTTCGATCAGCTGCGGATAGCTTCTGCCTGTGACGATGATGTAGGACGTGCGGCCGCCGATGGCCTCGAACTGCAACACATCCTTTTCACTCGCCCCCAGATCCAGGGCGCCAGTGGCGGAGTTGTCGAACAGCAGCAGGTATTTGTTGCTGGACATTACCGCCGGCAGGGAGAAATACATCTGGTCCGATTCGGTTGTGTAGCCGTAGTGGGCCTTGTTGTAAAGCGGGAGGCGCTGGCCGCGGCGGTCCATGCCCAGCACCCGCTCGCCGCCGCCGAGCAGTTTTTCCCCGGGGGCCAGCGCGAAACGGAAGCCGCGCATCGTCTCGTTGGCAAAGAAGCCGAGTTCCTCGCCGATCAGCGGCTGTCCGCGGCGCAGGTACTCGATGCGCAATGGCGACTTGTGGATCACCGCGGTGAGGTTGGCGGTGCTGTAGGTCAGCGCATTTTTATCTTCGCTTAGCTTTGCCGCCGCGGCGTGCTTCCGCGAGCCGTCGATGGCGAAGGACGGCAGCTGTTTCAGACCCTCGCGCCGGTAGTGCACTTCCATGGCCGCATCGTTCAGCGGCGTCAGGGTGACGCTGCCGTCGCTGGTGTGGACGGTGAGTCCGCTTTCACTCAACAGGTGCTTCTGGTACTGCCGCACCTCGGCCGCACTGGCCAGGGTAGTGTACAGCAGGAAAAGCAGTGCGCAGCTGCGCAATAAAATTCTCTGCATCGTCATCGCTCTATTTTTAAGGCTTCTATGTAGGGTGCGCCGTGCGCACCATCGGGCTCTGTAACAAGCTCGACTGTATTTGGTGCGAGGCCGCCATGGATGGCGGTCATGCAGATCACGCATGGAGCAGTTATCTGCCACGGCGCACCCTGCGGAATCAATTCAGTTCCAGGACCAGTACGTCCCGTGCGGGCACAGTGAGTTTGTCGAGATCGTAACGGCGGCCGCTGATCACGTCTGTACCCCGGGTTTCGCTGTCGATCACTTCGGCAAAGCGCTCCATGCCCAGCTTCCGCGGCTGTTCGGATTTGTTGAGGGCCACCATGACCTTGCTCTCGTCGTCGTAGCGGAAGTACACATAGGTGCCGTTCTGTGGGGCATAGTGCTTCAGTCGGCCGCGGTGGATTGCCGGGGTCTGTTTGCGCCAGTTGAACAGCTTGCGCACCGTCTCCTGCGCCGCTTTCTGCTGTTTGCCCAGACCCGCGCCGGTAAAGGCATTGCGCATGTCGTCGGTCCAGCCGCCGGGGAAGTCGCTGCGCACAATACCGTCGTCGCGCTGTTTGGGGCTCTGCATCAGCACTTCGTCGCCGTAGTAGAACTGCGGTATCCCGCGCATGGTGGCGATATAGGCCACGGCAATCTTGAACAGGGCCGGGTCCTCGTCCAACTGGCTGTACAGGCGGCTGGTGTCGTGGTTGCCGCCGAAGATCACCAGGCGGTTGGGTGCCGGGTAGAGAAAGTCGTTGGCCAGGCCCTCATAGAGCAGGACCAGGCCGCTGTCCCAGCTGTCAGGCCCGGCCAGGCTTTCGCGCAGGGCGTAGTGCATCGGGAAGTCCATCATGCTCTTCAGGCGCCCGCCGCTGACCTCGTCGTTTTCGCCGCGCTGCCAGTGGGCCACCAGGGCGGGATTGCGGGTCCACTCCTCGCCGACGATATTGAAATTGGGGTACTCGCGCCGGATGCGCGCGGCCCACTGCTGGAGGAAATCCGCATCGGAGTAGGCGTAGGTGTCGGCGCGAATGCCGGAGAGGCCGGCATACTCTATCCACCACAGGCTGTTCTGGATCAGGTAGTTGGCCAGCAGCGGATTGCGCTGGTTCAGGTCGGGCATCGAGTCCACAAACCAGCCGTCGACGAAGCCCTGCTTGTCGATCTCGCTCGCGTAGGGGTCCACCGGGGTAAAGCGGCTGTGGTTGGTGATCGCGTACTCACCTTTCTCTGTGCCCGCGCCGTTCAGCCAGTCGCTGGCGGGGAGGTCCGCCATCCACCAGTGGCCGCTGCCGATATGGTTCAGTACCACGTCCTGGATCACGCCCAGGCCTTTCTCCCGCGCGGCGGCGACAAACTCGCGGAAGTCCTCGTTGCTGCCGAAACGCGGGTCGATGCGGTAGTGATCGGTGGCGGAGTAGCCGTGGTAGGAGTAGTTGGGCTGGTCGTTTTCCACCAGCGGGTTGGGCCAGATCTGGGTGAAGCCCATATCTGCCATGTAATCGAGATGTGCGCGCATGCCGGCGATATCGCCGCCATGGCGCCCGCCGGGATGCTCGCGATTCGCGCGCTCGAGGGTGTCTGCGGTGCTGTCGTTGCCCGGGTCGCCGTTGGCGAAGCGGTCCGGGGTGATCAGGTAGATGGCGTCGGTGGAGTCGAAGCCGCGGCGCTCCGCGGAGCCGGGGGCGCGCGCTTTCAGTTGGTAGCGGATGACGGCGTGCGTCCCGTCGTCGCCCCGCAGGGCGATTTCCAGGGTGCCCGGCCGGGTCTCTGGCGACAGCTGCAGGTCGATAAACAGGTAGTTGGCATTCTCCGTCTGCTCGCTGCCGAGCAGGGTCACGCCGGGGTAATCGAGCTCCGGTTCAAGTCCGGCGATATCCTTCCCGTGCACCATCAGCTGCAGGTCTGGCACCGCCATACCGGTCCACCAGTTGGGAGGTTCCACGCGGTCCACCGCGGTTTCGGCCGCTGCGGGCGAGGTGCAGGCTAGCGCGGCTGTTATTAGCACAGACAGTGCTGACAGGCGTTTCATAACGGGCTCCTTTAATTATTCGCAATGCCCCAAACTCCATTGTGCAGACTTTCGCCGCAGCTGATATCCCCCTCGACCAAGGGGGAGGGTAATGCCCCTGTGTGATGCGGAGGATGGCGCGTTAATTATCCACTACCCCTCGGGGGAGGATGTTCGCCCCGGCCGGTGGGTTTATATCTGTTGCGACTGTGCGGGAGAGGTCGTCCCGCACTATCGAGAAGCGATGACAACGATAAGAGAGACCACTATGAAAAAGATTCCTTTGATGGCGGTACTGATGGCGATCAGCCTCGGCGCCCAGGCCGAATGGTACCTGCGCGGCACCCACAACGACTGGGGCAGCGACCAGATGCTGGACATGGGCAACAACACCATGTTGGCGGACGACGTGGTATTCACTGCGGACGGCGAGTTCAAGTTCGATCGCTGGGGGGACTGGAGTGAGAACTACGGCCTCAACGGCGAGCGCGACGGGGATAATATTCCAGTTCAGGCCGGCACTTGGGATATAGAGTTCTACACCGATACCCATGACTACAAAATCACGGCCTCCACCCAGGGTGGGGCAGAATACCACCTGCGCGGCACCCACAACGGCTGGGCCGAGGGCGACCTGATGACCCAGGTCAGCGGTACCAGCCAATACGAGGCCTGCCGCAATTTCACCGACGGCGACGCCAACGGCGGCCCGCGCTTCAAGGTGGACCCGGACGGGGGCTGGGGCGGCGACGAATTCCCGGCCCAGGACCAGGCCGCCAGCGGCTGGACCCATATTGTCGTCGACGGCGGCAGCAATGCACTGGTCAGTGTGACCACCGACCTGGGTACCGACTGCGGTGAGCCGGAAACCACCGCCGATTTCCGCAATCGCAGCATCTACTTCGTATTCGTGGATCGCTTCGCCAACGGCGACACAGGCAACGACAGCGGTAATAACCCCGATGCCACCTCCAGTGTCAGGCAGGACGGCGACCTGTCCGAGTGGAAGAAGTACTGGGGCGGCGACATCCAGGGCCTGATCGACAAGCTGGACTATCTGCAGGCGCTGGGCGTCTCCGCCATCTGGGTCACGCCGCTGAACGACAATATCGACAACTCCAATACCGAGGGTGCCTATCACGGCTACTGGGGCCGCGACTTCTACGAAGTGGACGAACACCTGGGCGACTGGGCGCTGGTGGATCAACTGGACGCGGCCATGGAGGCGCGGGGCATGAAGCTGGTGCTGGATATCGCCCTGAACCACTCCAACCAGGACGACCAGTACGAGTTCGGCGCCCTGTACAAGGAGGGCACTTTCATCACCGACTTCGCCTCCGACAACGGCACCTGGTATCACCACAACGGCGCCATCGCCGACTGCTACGACAGCGATCCGTCTACCAGCTGCCCGGAAGAGTGGGACGATCCCTGGGCCTACCGCAACAAGACCCTGTTCAACCTCACCGACTTCAACCATGGCACCAGTAGCAACAGCGCGGCGGACCAGTACCTGATAGACGCGGCACTGAAGTGGATGAGCCACGGCGTGGACGCCTTCCGCATCGATGCCATCAAGCATATAGAGCCGGGCTTTATCGACCGCTTCAGCACCGCGGTGCGTGCACAGGACCCGGATGTGTATATCTTCGGCGAGTGGTACGGGGCCGGCGCCGGCCACGGCGACTCCATGACCTTCCTCAACGAGGGCCACGGCTCCGAGTTGCTCGACTTCCAGCTGCGCAACCATATCGAGCAGGCCATCGCCGGCGATATCACCATGACCGCGCTGAACAGCCATATCGAGTCGCGCCCCACCGCCATGGGTGGCCGCGACAGCTGGCAGCCGATCTTCCTCGACAACCACGACGCCACCCGCACCAGCGTCTACCTGCAGACCACCGGCCCGGTGGACAACGGCCGCACGGGCAAGGGCTTCTCCAAGGCGCTGGCGGACGCGCGCCAGAACCTGGGAATGGCCCTGGTGATGACCCTGCCGGGCATTCCCACCATCTACTACGGCACCGAGCAGAACTCCACCTGGTTCACCGCCAACGGCGACGGCCAGGTAGGGCACGATCCCTACAACCGCGAGGCCATGCCGTCCTTCGCGCAGACGTCAGAGGCCTTCCAACTGATCAGCGCCCTGGCCCAACTGCGCAGCCAGAGCCCGGCACTCGCCGGCGGCAGCTACACCCAGCGCTGGGTCAATGGCGATATCCTGGTGTTCGAGCGCCAGTCCGGCAGCGATGTGGTGATGGTGGCGGTGAACCGCGGCGGCAGTACGTCGATTTCCGTCAGCAACCTGGGCCTGGCCGACGGCAGCTACACCAGCCTGGTGGGTTCCGATTCGGTGAATGTGAGCGGCGGTACGGCCACGCTGAACCTGGATGCCAATGAGGTGATTGTCCTGCACTGATCCCGACGCCCCTCTCACTGGTCCTCTCGTCAAGGGGATAGGGAGCGTAGCCAGCAAGTGGCACTGCGGGTTAGAGCGAAGGCCCTGATGCCGGGGGCGGTTTGCGGGACCTTCTGCGGCCACGGATGGCCGTGGAGAGCGTACAGGGTGTATTTAAGGGGGGGCGCCTAGCCCGCGTCGCGCACCCCCCCCCCCCGGCAGCAGGGGCGCCACTGTTTCCCCTGTAACGCCCTCCTCCCCACCGGGGGAGGAGGGCCCCCCTCGACACTCCTGCCACAATCCCCCCATAACCATAATCAGTTATCAGCGGTGATCCCATGACCGAATCCTCCCCCGGCGCCTCCGCGCGGCCAGTGAAACAGCCCCAGTTGCCCTTCTGGCAGGTCTGGAATGTCAGCCTCGGCTTCCTCGGTGTGCAGTTCGGCTTTGCCCTGCAGAACGCCAACGCCAGCCGTATCCTCTCGGACCTGGGGGCGGACCTGCACTCGCTGTCGCTGTTCTGGATAGTGGCGCCGCTGATGGGGCTGATAGTGCAGCCGATCGTCGGCTCCGCGTCCGATCGCACCTGGAGCCGCTTCGGCCGCCGCAACCCCTATATCCTGTTCGGCGCCATCGCCGCGGCCCTGGGCATGGCGTTTATGCCCAATGCCGGCATAGTGGTCGCCTTCGTCGCGCCGATATTGTTCGGCGGCGTGATGCTGGCGCTGATGGATGCCGCCTTCAATGTGACCATGCAGCCTTTCCGCGCGCTGGTGTCCGACATGGTGCCCTCGGAGCAGCGCACCCTGGGCTACTCGGTGCAGTCGCTGCTGATCAATATCGGCGCCGTGTGCGGCTCCATGCTGCCGTTTGTGCTGACCAACGTGATCGGCCTGGAAAACACTTCCCGGGCGGGCGCGGTGGCGCCTTCGGTGATCTGGGCCTTCTATATCGGCGGCACAGTGCTGCTGGGCTCGGTGCTGTGGACGGTTTTCCGCACCAAAGAGTACGCGCCGGAGCAGTACAACGCCTACAAGGGTATAGATACAGAGCAGCTGGCCCGCGAGCAGGCGGAGCGCAAGTCGTTGCCCCAGCGCCTGGGCGGCTTCTTCAGGCTGCTGGTCACCATGCCCAGGACCATGCGCCAGTTGGCGGTGGTGCAGTTCTTCTCCTGGTTCGCGCTCTTTATCATGTGGGTCTACACGACGCCGGCCATCACCCAGCATGTGTGGGGTGTGGAGGCCCAGTGGTTCGACTCCCACTACCTGGAGAGCGTCGGCCAGGTGCCCGCGCATATCGCCGCGGCCAAGGGTGCCGCCGGCGACTGGGTGGGCATACTCTTCGCGGGTTACTCGCTGTTCGCGGCCATCTTTTCCATTGTGCTGGCGAAGATCGCCAACACCTTGGGGCGAAAGCCCACCTACGCGGTGTCGCTGTTGCTGGGCGGTCTGGGCTATATCAGCTTCCTGCTGTTCCAGGGCGGCGCGCCGACCCGGGTGGACCTGCTGATCACCGAAGTTACCGTGCCCAGCGGTGCGCTGGGCCTGCTGCTGCCGATGGTGGGGGTGGGTATCGCCTGGGCGGCGATTCTGGCCATGCCCTACGCGATACTCTCCGACTCACTGCCGGCCAGCAAGACCGGCGTCTACATGGGAATCTTCAACTTCACCATCGCCGCGCCGCAGATAGTGTCGGCGCTGGTGGCGGGGCAGATACTGAAGGGCATCTTCGACAACCAGGCCATCTACATCATCGTGCTGGCCGGGGTATTTATGGTGCTCGGCGCCGTGTCGGTGTTCTTCGTGAGGGAGGAGCTGCCGGAGCGGGGCGCTGCAGGGGAGGCGGTCGCCGCCTGATTCCAGAAAGCAGAAAGCCCCCGGTCGGGGGCTTCGTAGGGTGCGCCATGAGCACCGAAAGGGGCTGGAGACCACACTTGCTCTGAGTTGGTGCGCACAGCGCACCCTGCGCCACTACTCCCGGGAGGGTTAGCCCTCCGCCACTTCCACCTGCACCAGTTCCGGCACCGTCTCCTCCGTCTTCTCGTAGGGCCAGTTGGCCTTGCTGAATGCGCCGCCATCCACCCACAGGGTCTGGCCGCTGACGAAGGAGGCGTTGTCCCCGGCGAGAAAGAGCACCGCGTCGGCGATATCCTTCGCGTAGCCGACCCGGCCCAGCGGGGTGATCGCCGACCAGGATGCCGCGTAGTCCGGCGCCTCCCGCTCGGTGCGCTCCACCAGCACACCCCCCGGGGCCACGCAGTTGACGCGGATGCCGTATTCCCCAAGTTCCAGCGCGGAGGCCTTGGTCAGCATCTCTATGCCCCCCTTGCTGGCAGCGTAGTCCACCAGGCGCGGGAAGGCGAGCTTGTTGCAGCCGGAGCCTATGTTGACGATGCTGCCGCCGCTGCCGGCCTCCACCATCAGCCGTGCGGCGCGCTGGGTGTTCAGGAAGCAGCCCTTGAGGTTGGTGCGGATCACCCTGTCCCAGTCGTCCTCGGCCAGGTCCAGCAGCGGCGCCCAGGTCTGTACGCCGGCGTTGTTGACCAGCAGGCCGGGCGCCCGCTGGAAGTGCTCGACGAGGCCGCGGTAGAAGTCGTCCACCGAGCGGCTGTCGCCCACGTCGCAGGGCGCGTACCAGGCGTTTCCCCCCAGGGCCTCGATCTCCGCCAGCAACTGGCGCGCCGACTCGCTCTCGGCTTCCAGGTTGTTGACCGCAACGGCCCAGCCGGCCTCGGCGAGCCGCAGGGCTATGCCCCGGCCTATGCCGGTGGTGCCGCCGGTGACCACTGCCAGTTTGTTGTTATTTGTCATGTCCTAACTACTCTGCGTGGTGCGCGGCAGGCCGCGCGTCCTTATCAGCTGTGGATAGGGCAAAGTTACCACTGAATGTAAACGTTTACAATTTAATTGTGTGATAAAACACCGGGGATTCTTAATCCGGGCATTCCCGCGCCGAAAACGTTACCATCCCGCATCATATTTGCAGCTACAGGACTTTTGCCCTTGTCGATCAAAGATGTGGCCAAGATTGCCGGTGTCTCCATCGCCACTGTTTCGCGCTACCTGAACAGCCCGGAGGCGGTGCGGGAGAAGACCCGGAAGAAGGTGCAGGAGGCGATCCGCCAGACCGGCTATGCGCCCAACACCCTGGCGCGCAACTTCCGCCGCGGCAAGACCAGCCTGGTGGTGGTGGTGCTGCCGTCGGTGGGGGACCCCTTCTTCGCCGGGGTGATGCGCGGCATCTGGCGGGTGGCGGACGAGGAGGGCTACAGCATCCTGATCCGCGAGACCCAGTTCAATACCCACGAGTTCGACGAGTACAGCGACATCGTCTTCTCCAAGCAGGCGGATGGCATAGTACTGCTGGCAAGTATTTCGCCGTTCATGGCGGACCGCGCCGAGCGGGCCGGCAGGAACGGCGGCCGCATACCGCCGATAGTGATCGGCTGTGAGACGGTGGCGCCGCAGCTCAGCCACTTCCCCAGCGTGCGGGTGGACAACGCCCGCGCCGCCGCCGAGGCCACCGGGCACCTGATCGGCCTGGGGCACAGGCGCATCGCCTTCGTGTCCGGGCTGGCCACCTCGCTGCTGACCCGGGACCGGGAAGAGGGTTACCGGCAGGCCATGGCCGACGCCGGACAGCCGGTCTCCGACGACTGGGTGGTGGAGGGGCGCCAGACCCTGGAGGGCGCCCGCGAGGCCGTGCGTCGGCTGCTGGCGCAGAGCCCCAGGCCCACGGCCATCTTCTGCGCCAACGACGAGATGGCCATGGGCGCGATGCACGAGTTACGCCGCGCCGGCCTGCGCATTCCGGAGGACATCTCGGTGGTGGGCTTCGACGATATCCGCTACGCGGAGATCCTCGACCCGCCGCTGACCACCATCGCCCAGCCCACCGAGGAAATCGGCGAGCACACTATGCGCCGCCTGTGCCGCGCCATCGACGGCGGCGACATTGGCGCGGAGCCGGAGATAGTGCCGCACCGGCTGGTGGTACGCGAATCCACCGGCGCGCCGCCTGCGGAGTGATAGGTGGTGAGTGGTGAGTGATCGCGCTTCACCGCTAGCCACCGACCACAGCCGGCTTCGCCGGCCCCTCTTGACTGGATGTAAACGTTTACACTAATGTGCTGTCGAAGCAGCGAAAAGTGGCCTGCAGCGGTGGAGTCGGCTGTTGAATTACAGGTCACAATCGTAGAACAATAAATAATCAGGCCCCAGGGCCACACAGCGAGTGAGGGAATAGAACAATGAATCCCACTTCAACCAGCGCGGTCCTGGACCAGGCGCCCGGCTCGGTTTCCGAGACCAACCACTTCCTCGTCATCGCCATCAGTGCGGTGGCCACCATCGGCGGCTTCCTGTTCGGCTTCGACAGCGGTGTGATTAACGGCACCGTGGACGGCCTGCAGGCGGCCTTCAATTCAGACAGCGCCGGCACCGGCTTCAATGTGGCCTCGATGCTGCTCGGCTGCGCCCTGGGCGCCTTCTTCGCCGGGCGCCTGGCGGATATCTACGGGCGCCGCGCGCTGCTGATGGCGGCGGCGGTCTTCTTTATCGTCAGCGCCTGGGGCTCCGGCATCGCCACCGGATCGGTGGAGTTCGTGATCTACCGGGTGCTCGGTGGCCTGGCGGTGGGCGCCGCCAGCGTGATGACGCCTGCCTATATCAGCGAGGTGGCGCCGGCGGCCTACCGCGGGCGCCTGGCCACGGTGCAGCAGGTGGCGATCATCAGCGGCCTGTTCGGCGCCTTTGTCAGCAACTACCTGCTGGCCCGCTGGGCCGGTTCCTCCACCAGCGAGTTCTGGCTGGGCTTCGAGACCTGGCGCTGGATGTTCTGGATGGAGCTGCTGCCGGCGGCCATCTTTTTGGTTGGCCTTTTCTTTATTCCCGAGAGCCCGCGCTTCCTGGTGGTGAAGGGTAAAAAGGAGCAGGCCGGCGCCGTACTCACCAAGCTGTTCGGCGAGCGCGAGGGCGGCGACAAGGTTGCGGAAATCGAGCGCTCCCTGTCCGCGGATCACCGCCCCAAACTCTCCGACCTGAAGGCTCCCACAGGTGGCCTGCGCAAGATCGTCTGGGTGGGCATAGGCCTGGCCACCTTCCAGCAGCTGGTGGGTATCAACGTGGTCTTCTACTACGGCGCCGTGCTCTGGCAGTCGGTGGGCTTTACCGAGAGCGATGCGCTGCTGATCAACGTGGTGTCCGGCGCGGTGAGTATCGCCGCGGTGATCACCGCGCTGCTGCTGATCGACAAGGTGGGCCGCAAGCCGCTGCTCTTCTGGGGCTCGGTGGGCATGGCGGTGACCCTGGCGATCATGGCCGCGGCTTTCTCCCAAGCCACCCTGGAAAACGGTTCCCTGCAGCTCTCCGACGGCGTGGGCACCATAGCGCTGCTGGCCGCCAACGCCTATGTGGTCTTCTTCAACGCCTCCTGGGGCCCGGTGATGTGGGTGATGCTGGGCGAGATGTTCCCCAACCAGATCCGCGGCTCCGGCCTGGCGGTCAGCGGCCTGGCCCAGTGGGGCTCCAACTTCCTGATCACCTGGACCTTCCCGATGCTGCTGGTCTCCATCCAGCTGTCCGGCAGCTACGGCCTCTACGCCCTGGGCGCCTTCGCCTCCATCCTGTTCGTGGCGCGCATGGTACGCGAGACCAAGGGCCGCGAACTGGAGCAGATGGAGGGCTGAGCCGTGCCGAAGCTGCAAGCGGACAAGGTGGCGGTGGAGTGTGTCTGGCCCGCCGGGGCCACCCTCGGCGAGGGACCTGTGTGGGTGGCGCGGGAGAGTGCCATCTATTGGGTGGATATCAAGGGCCGCAGCCTGCACCGCTACAGACCCGAATCCGGTGAGCAGACCAGTTGGCCGATACCGGCACAGTTGTCGGCCCTGGCCCCCCGCGCGGCTGGCGGCTTCGTCTGCGCGACCCGCGACGGCTTCGCGCTGCTGTTCCTGGACGACGACCGCCCGCAACTGGAAATACTCGGCGACCCCGAGGGGGACCTGCCCGGCAACCGCTTCAACGACGGCAAGGCGGACGCCGCCGGCCGCTTCTGGGCCGGCAGCATGGACGACGGCGAGGCGCAGCCCACCGGCGCCCTCTACCGCCTGGACCCGGACCTCAGCTGGCAGCAGGAGGACGCCGACTATGTGATCACCAACGGCCCGGCCTTCAGCCCGGACGGCCGCACCCTCTACCACACGGACACACTGCAGCGGCGTATCTACGCCTTCGACCTGGGCGGGGGCGGCGAACTGGGCAACAAGCGCGTCTTATTACAGTTGCCGGAATCCGCCGGTTACCCGGACGGCATGACCGTGGACAGCGAGGGCTGCCTGTGGGTCTGCCACTGGAGCGGCTGGGGCATCACCCGCTTCTCGCCGGAGGGCGAGGCCATCGGGCGGATAGAGCTGCCGGTGGCCAATGTGACCAGTTGCACCTTCGCCGGCGAGAACCTGGACCAGCTGTATATCACCAGCGCGCGCAAGGGGGTGAGCGACGAAGAGCTGGCCCGGCAGCCCCTGGCCGGCGGCCTCTTCCACTGCCGCCCGGGCGTGCGCGGGCTGGAGACGCCGCTGTTTCGCGGATGAGGCCTGGAAGTCGCCACTGTGCCACTCCTACAGCGCGAGTATTTTTTGAATATAGATGTAAACGATTACATCTCGAAATCGGTAAAAATCTATGAACGAAATCGAGAACCTGCGCCAAGCCCTGCTGCCGGAAGACGGCCTCACCGGCACACTGCTCGGCCGCGCCTGGGTGCCGGAAGCGCTGTCCGAGGTGCCCGGTCCCAGCCCCATCTGGCTGTGCGAGGATGGCGTCTTCGACCTCTCCGCCCTGGCCCCGACCCTGGCCGGGCTGGTGGAGGTGGGATTCAGCCCGCGGGCGGTGGAGGCGGACAAACTGCGGCGCCTCTGCGGCGTCAACGAACTGCTGCGCAACAGCCTGGCCCCGCTCTCCGGCGGCCGTCGCGACCCGCGCATCCCCCACCTGCTGGCGCCGGTGGACCTGCAGGCGATCAAGGCCTGCGGCGTCACCTTTGCCTGCAGCATGCTGGAACGGGTGATCGAGGAGCGCGCCGGTGGCGACCCGGCGCGGGCGCGGGAGATCCGCGAACTGCTGGGGTCGCAGATAGGCGGCGATATCGGCAGCGTGGTACCCGGCTCCGATGAGGCGGAGGCCTTGAAGGCGGCACTGCAGCAGCAGGGCATCTGGTCCCAGTACCTGGAAGTGGGCATAGGCCCGCTGGCGGAAGTGTTCACCAAGGCCCAGCCACTGTCCGCGGTGGGTCCCGGCGACCAGGTGGGGGTGCACCCCATCTCCAGTTGGAACAACCCGGAGCCGGAGATAGTGCTGGTGGTGAACAGCCACGGCGAGACGGTAGGGGCCACCCTCGGCAACGACGTCAACCTGCGCGATATCGAGGGCCGCAGCGCGCTGCTGCTGGGCAAGGCCAAGGACAACAACGCCTCCTGCGCCCTTGGCCCCTTCGTGCGCCTGTTCGACGACAACTTCTCGATCGACGACGTGCGAGCAGCCGAAGTGACCCTGGAGATAGCCGGCGAGGACGGTTTCCATCTGCGCGAGGTCAGCCCTATGACCGCCATCAGCCGCGACCCCCTGGACCTGGTGTCCCAGACCATGGGCGCCAACCACCAGTACCCGGACGGCATAGCCCTGTTCACCGGCACCCTCTTCGCGCCGACCCGGGACCGCGACCAGCCCGGCCAGGGGTTTACCCACAAAGACGGAGACAGGGTGACCATCCGCTCGCCCAAGCTGGGTGCCCTGGTCAACACCGTCACCACCAGCGACAAGGCGCCCCCCTGGACCTTCGGCATCTCCGCGCTGATGCGCAACCTGGCGGCGCGGGGGCTGCTGTAGGGTTTTGGGAACTGGGAACTCGGGTGGTGCGTGCGGGCGCACACTGCGGCTCCCCGAAATCCGAAAGGTTAGCTCCCCTCTCCCGCTTGCGGGGACAAATCGGCAGGACTGCCGATTTGGACGCCGAAGGCGCCCGCGAAGCGGGTGAGGGCCATGGATGGCCCGAATCCACGGGGCGGGGGAGGGGGAAACCTCGCCTCGAACTCACTTATAAGATTTGGCAGATGAACAAAAAGAGAAAACTCCGCAGCGCCGACTGGTTCAACGATCCCTCGCAACCGGACCAGACCGCCATCTATATCGAGCGCTACCTGAACTACGGCCTCACCCGCGAGGAGCTGCAGTCCGGCAAGCCGATTATCGGCATCGCCCAGACCGGCAGCGACCTGACGCCCTGCAACCGCCATCATATTGAACTGGCGAAAAGGGTGCGCGAGGGCATCCGCGATGCCGGCGGCATTCCGTTCGAGTTTCCCGTGCACCCCATCGCCGAAATGGGCAAGCGCCCCACCGCCGCCCTGGACCGCAACCTCGCCTACCTGGGGCTGGTGGAAATCCTCTACGGTTACCCCCTCGACGGCGTGGTGCTCACCACCGGCTGCGACAAGACCACCCCGGCCACGCTGATGGCCGCGGCGGCGGTCAACATTCCCTCAATCGTGCTCTCCGGCGGCCCCATGCTCAACGGCTGGGATACAAAAAACAATGAAGAGCAGCGCGTGGGCTCCGGTACCATTATCTGGCGCTCGCGGGAGGACTATGCCCGCGGCGATATCGACTACGAACAGTTCATGGAAAACGTCACAGCGTCGGCGCCCTCCAGCGGTCACTGCAACACCATGGGCACGGCGCTGACCATGAACAGCCTGGCGGAGGCACTGGGCATGTCGCTGCCCGGCTGTGCGGCGATACCCGCGAACTACAAGGAGCGCCCGGCCATCGCCTACTACACCGGGATGCGCATCGTCGATATGGTGTGGGAAGACCTGAAGCCCTCCGACATCATGACCCGCGAGGCCTTCCTCAACGCCGTGCGCCTCTGCTCCGCCATCGGCGGCTCCACCAATGCGCCGCCCCATTTGCAGGCCATCGCCAACCGCATGGGTGTCGAGCTGTCCATCGACGACTGGCAGGAATTCGGCGAAAAAATCCCGCTACTGGTCAACTGCCAGCCGGCTGGCGAATACCTGGGCGAGGATTTCTATCGCGCCGGCGGTGTGCCCGCGGTGATGGGCGAACTGTTGCGCGCCGGCCTCATTCACGGCGACTGCAAGACCGCAAGCGGAAAGACCATCGGCGAGAATTACGGCAAGCAGTTTTCCCGCAACGAGAATGTGATTCGCCCCTATGCGAATCCGCTGCTGGAAAACGCCGGCTTCGCGGTGATGCGCGGCAACCTGTTCGACTCGGCGATCATGAAGAAATCCGTGATCGGCGAAGACTTCCGCAGGAATTACCTGTCCAATCCGGAAAGTCCCAATGTGCTGCGCGGCCGCGCCATCGTCTTCGACGGCCCCGAGGACTATCACCACCGCATCGACGACCCTGCCCTGGATATCGACGGCAACTGCATACTGGTGATCCGCAACTGCGGCCCTCTCGGCTATCCCGGTTCCGCGGAAGTGGTCAACATGCGCCCGCCCAACTACCTGATCAGGCGCGGCATCAACTGCCTGCCCTGTATCGGCGACGGCCGCCAGAGCGGCACCTCCGCCAGCCCGTCGATACTGAACGCCTCGCCGGAGGCGGCCGCCGGCGGAGGCCTGGCGCTGCTGCAGAGCGGCGACATGGTCGAGATAGACCTGAACAACAACCGCGTCGATGTGCTGCTCGACAATGCGGAACTGGAGCGTCGCCGCGCGCAGTTGCAGTCGCCGCAACTGGTCAACCAGACCCCCTGGCAGGAGATCTACCGCAACACAGCCACCCAGCTCGCCGATGGCGGCGATATGGCCATGGGGAAAGAGCACCTGCGTATCGTCGAGCGCCACGGTACGCCGCGGAATTCGCACTGAATTGGGGAATGAAACTGAGGAGCGCTCCTACAGGAGAACACAGAAGATGTACCGAGTTAAAAAGATAATTGCCATGAAAAAGATCGACCCGGCCGCCAAACCCCGGCACACCATCCTGGCCGCGGCGCTGCTGCTGTTGAGCGCCTGTGGCACAGTGGAACCCAGCGGCACTGTGGAAAAGAAAGGCCTGGACAACTGGCCCCGGGCCTCCAGCCCCACCGCCGACCGGGACGTCGAAGCGCGGGTGGAAAAACTGCTCGCGAAAATGACCCTGGAAGAAAAAGTCGGCCAGATAATGCAGCCGGAAATCCAGTCGATCACCCCGGAAGAAGTGAAGCAATACCATATCGGCTCGGTCCTGAACGGCGGCGGCTCCATGCCCAACCGTGTGGACGGTGCCGCTCCCAGGGATTGGCTGGCGCTGGCGGACGCCTACTGGGAGGCGTCCATGGACACGGCCGATGGCGGCGCCGCGATACCGGTCTTCTGGGGCACCGATGCGGTACACGGCAACGGCAACCTGGTCGGCGCCACCCTGTTTCCCCACAATATCGGCCTGGGCGCCGCACGCGACCCGGAACTGATTCGGGAAATCGGCGCGGCCACCGCGGAAGAGGTGCGCACCACCGGCGTCGAGTGGGTCTTCGCCCCGACCCTGGCAGTGGCCCAGAACGACCTCTGGGGCCGCACCTACGAGAGCTACGCGGAGAAGCCCGAGCTGGTGCGCGAATACGCCGCGGCCATGGTGGAGGGACTGCAGGGCCCTGCCGGCGATAGGAATTTCCTCGGCGAAAAACACGTGATTGCCACCGCCAAGCACTTCCTCGCCGACGGCGGCACCTTCGGTGGCGACGACCAGGGCGATGCGCGCATCGACGAGCGCGAGCTGGTGAAGATCCACAATGCCGGCTACCCGGCCGCCATCGAGTCCGGGGTGCAGACGGTGATGGCCAGCTTCTCCTCATGGAACGGCGAGAAACACCACGGCAACCGCTACCTGCTGACCGAGGTGTTGAAAAAGCGCATGGGCTTCGACGGCCTGGTTGTGGGCGACTGGAACGGCCACGGCCAGGTACCCGGCTGCACCAATGACAGCTGTCCCCAGGCGATTGAGGCCGGCATCGACCTGCTGATGGTCACCTACGACTGGAAGGCAATGATAAAAAATACCCTGGCCCAAGTGCGCGCCGGGGAAATCCCGATGCAGAGACTCGACGATGCGGTGCGGCGCATTTTAAGGGTGAAGCTGCGCGCGGGCCTGTTCGACAAGAAGCCCTCCGAGCGCGCGCTGGCCGGCCGCGAGGATCTGGTCGGCTCCCCGGAACACCGGGCCCTGGCGCGGCGCGCCGTGCGCGAGAGCCTGGTGCTGCTGAAAAACCGCAACCATATCCTGCCCCTGAACCCGAAACAGGAAATCCTGGTGGCCGGCGACGGCGCCGACAGCATCGCCATGCAGTCCGGCGGCTGGAGCGTCAGCTGGCAGGGCGCAGGTATTCCCAATGAGAAATTCCCCGGTGCCACCTCGATTTACGCCGGCATTGAGGCTGCGGTGGAAAAGGCCGGTGGCAGCGCGCAGCTCTCGGTTGACGGCAGCTTCGAGCGGAAACCGGATGTGGCGATTGTCGTGTTCGGCGAGCAGCCCTACGCGGAGGGCCAGGGGGACCTGAATACACTGGAATTCGAGGCCGGCAAGAAGAAAAACCTGGCGCTGCTGAAAAAATTCCGCGTGGCGGGTATTCCGGTGGTTTCCGTATTCCTGTCCGGCCGCCCGCTGTGGGTGAATCCGGAACTGAACGCCTCCGACGCCTTCGTCGCCGCCTGGCTGCCGGGCACCGAAGGGGCCGGTGTGGCGGACGTGATTATCGCGAAAGAAAACGGCGAGCCGAATTTCGATTTCAACGGCAGGCTCTCCTTCTCCTGGCCGAAACTGCCGCTGCAGGCGCGCCTCAATCCCCACCACCCGGACTACGACCCGCTCTTCGCCTACGGCTACGGCCTGGACTATGAGTCCGCCGACCAGGGACCTTCAAGCCTCGCGGAAAATGTCCCCGGCCT
Source organism: Microbulbifer sp. SE14 (assembly GCF_059834885.1). Lineage (NCBI taxonomy): Bacteria > Pseudomonadati > Pseudomonadota > Gammaproteobacteria > Cellvibrionales > Microbulbiferaceae > Microbulbifer > Microbulbifer sp. SE14. The sequence goes on from NZ_JCBAJA010000011.1 coordinate 25,815, forward strand.
GATGCGCGGCCAGCCGGACTTACTGAACCTGTATGTGGGCCGCCCGCTGCAGCCCTGGGGTGTGCAGATCAATGATTTCGAGCAGAACCAGATGCTGAGCGGTGCCTTTGCCAAACTGCCCAGCGGCCGCGTCACCGTAGTGACCAGCGACAAGGATGTGCAGGAAGATGCGCTCACCTTCAAGTGGCAGGACACCTGGCTGGCCGGCCTGAGCCTCAAACATGGCGGCCCGCTGGACCTGTCCGGCTATGTGCCGGAGGGCGTTCTGTCCTTCGATCTCAAGGTGGACGACCTGGACAAGGGCGGCCTGGACCTGGTGCTCCATTGCAATAAACAAGGCGGCGGCGAGTGCGAGCGGAAGCTGGAACTCTCCAGGCGGGCCGAAGTCATGGCCGGGCAGGGCTGGCAGCACCTGAGCGTCAAGCTCAGCTGCTTCGTTCGCGACGGCGACGACCTCTCGGCGGTGTCCGTACCCTTCGAATTGCGCGGCGGCGGCGCCGGCCAGGTGGCCGTGGCCAATATCCGCCTGCAGAAGGAGGGGGAGGCCAGCGAGGCCTGCCCCGACTACCGCAAGCTCTCCGTCACCCCGGCGACCCTCGATACCTACTGGGCGCGGGACTGGTGGCTGCCCCGCCACGAGGAAAAGCTGGCGCGCATCGAGGAGCGGGACGTGGACCTGCTGATGATCGGCGACTCCATCACCCAGGGTTGGGAAGGCGCGGGCAAGGCCGTGTGGGAGGAATTTTATGCGGACCGCAATGCCGTCAACCTGGGTTTCGGCGGCGACAGGACCGAAAACCTGCTGTGGCGCCTGCGCCACGGTGAAGTCGACGGCATAGAACCCAAGGTCGCGGTACTGATGATAGGCACCAACAACACTGGCCACCGCCGGGAGGACCCGGAGTTGACCGCCGCCGGCATCCGCGCGGTGCTGGACGAACTGCGCGCGCGCCAGCCGCAGATGAAAATCCTGCTGCTGAGCATCTTCCCGCGGGACGCCGAACCGGGCACGCCAATGCGCAAGATCAACCGCGACATCAACGCAATCATTTCCGGCTACGCCGACAGCGAGCACGTGTTCTACCAGGAGATCTACAGCGAATTCCTCGACGAGGACGGCAGGTTGAGCAAGGAGATCATGCCCGATTTCCTGCACCCGAACGAGCGCGGCTACGAGATCTGGGCCGAGGCGATGGAGCCGACTCTGGCGGAGCTGATGCAATGATGCCGGGACTCGGGACTCGGGACTCGGGACTCGGGACTCGGGACTCGGGACCCGGGACGAGCGGTAGGGTGGATAAGCGCATCCTCCAATCTGGGGCAGCGGTAAGGCGCATCCACGCCGGACGCATCCACCAGCCGAAATCCGAATAGAAAAAAACAGCACCACAACAATGACAAAAGTGAAACTGGAGAAAATTATGTACAAGCATAGACTGATCGCGTCGGCGTTGGCGGTGCTGTTATCGGCCTGCGGTGTGGACCAGCAAAGTGCGGAAAAGAAAGGTGCGGAAGCGAAAGTTGCGGAAAAGGAAGCGGCGGCCGCGGACCCGAGCCCCTGGCCGAAACTCGAACCGGCGCTGGCAAAGGATCCCGCACTGGAGAAAAAGATCGCCGCACTGCTGGAAGAAATGTCCCTGGAGGAAAAAGTCGGCCAGCTGATCCAGGCGGAGATCAAGTACGCCACCCCGGAGGACGTCAGGAAATACCACCTGGGCTCGATACTGAACGGCGGTGGTACCTACCCGAACAACGACAAGTTCGCCACGCCGGAAGACTGGCTGGCGCTGGCCGAGGCCTACCACGCGGCCTCGATGGACACCTCCGACGGCGGTGTGGCCATCCCGGTGCTCTGGGGCAGTGACGCGGTGCACGGCCACAACAACGTCATAGGCGCGACCCTGTTCCCGCACAATATCGGCCTGGGTGCCGCCCAGGACCCGGAGCTGATCCGGCGCATCGGCGAGGCCACCGCGCGGGAAGTGGCGGTAACCGGCATTGACTGGACCTTCGCCCCCACGGTGGCGGTGGTGCGCGACGACCGCTGGGGGCGCACCTTCGAGAGTTACTCCGAGGATCCGAAAATCGTGGGTGAATACGCCCGCGCCATGGTCGAGGGCATACAGGGCGGCAAAGCCTCGAAAGAATTTCTCGGCGGCCACAAGCTGATCTCCGCCACCAAGCATTTTATCGGCGACGGCGGCACCGAGCGCGGCATGGATCGCGGCGACACAAAGGTGTCGGAAAGGGAACTGGCGGAGATACACGCCGCCGGCTATATCGCCGCACTGGACGCCGGCGTGCAGACGGTGATGGCCTCCTTCAACAGCTGGAACGGCAAGCGGTTGCACGGGCACAAACACCTGCTCACCGATGTGCTGAAAGGCCGGCTCGGCTTCGACGGTTTCGTCGTCGGCGACTGGAACGGCCACCGCTTCGTGGACGGCTGCACCCTGGAGAGCTGTCCCCAGGCGATCAACGCCGGCCTGGATATGTTTATGGTGCCATCGGACTGGAAGCCGCTGTACGAAAACACCCTGGCCCAGGCCAGAAGCGGCGAGATACCGATGAGCCGCATCGACGACGCGGTGACGCGCATACTGCGGGTCAAGATGCGCGCGGGCCTGTTCGAACGCAACAATCCCCGAACCAAGCCCCTGGCGGGCAAGGCCGGCGTTCTCGGCAGCGACGAGCACAGGGCCATAGCCCGCGAGGCGGTGCGCAAATCCCTGGTGTTGCTGAAAAACAACGGCCAACTGTTGCCGCTAAACCCGAAACAGAAAATCCTCGTGGCTGGCGACGCCGCGGACAATATCGGCAAGCAGAGCGGCGGCTGGACCATTTCCTGGCAGGGCACCGGCAATACGGCGGCGGACTTCCCCGGAGCCACCTCCATTTACGCCGGCATCAAAAGCGCGGTGGAGAAGGCCGGCGGCGAGGCGCTGCTCTCGGTCGACGGAGATTATGAAGGGGACAGGCCCGATGTGGCCGTGGTGGTCTTCGGCGAGGAGCCCTACGCCGAGTGGCACGGCGATATCACCAGCCTCGAATACCAGTTCGGCAGCAAGCGCGACCTGGCGCTGCTGAAGAAACTGAAAGCGCAGAATATTCCGGTGGTGAGTATTTTCATTTCCGGTCGCCCGCTGTGGATCAACAAGGAGCTGAATGCCTCCGATGCCTTCGTCGCCGCCTGGCTGCCGGGTTCCGAGGGCGCCGGGGTGGCCGATGTGATTCTCACCGACGCCGAAGGCAAAAAACGATACGACTTTACCGGAAAGCTCTCCTTCAGCTGGCCGCGCCTGGTGGACCAGGTGCCGCTCAACCTGGGGGACGACGGTTACGAGCCGCTGTTCGCCTACGGCTACGGCCTCAGCTATGCCGACGATGTCGAAATCGCCAACAACCTGCCTGAGCAGGGCGAGAGCTACGCTTCGGGAAAACTGGAAGACGCCTGGATGATGGTGTGGCGCCCGCGCGCGCCCTGGGACCTGACCATTCTCGACGAGGGCAGTGCGCCGCTTAAAGTCGAGGGCAATCTCGCCGCGAGCGGCGACGACAATATCCGTGTGTCCGCCATCGATATGCGCAACCAGGAGGACGCGCGCCTGGTGCAGTGGAAGGGCTTGCGCCCCGGCGGTGTGGCCCTGCGCGCAGACAGGCCCCAGGACCTGAGCCGCTACCTGGAATCCGGCGGTACCCTGAGCCTGGATATCCGCCTGGACAGCGAGCCCGGCGGACAGGTATTCGCCTCGGTGGCCTGCGGCGGCGACTGCCAGGGCAGGCTGCCGCTTAACGAATCCCTGCAAAAAATCGAGCCGGGCCAGTGGACACCCCTGTCCATCGACCTGCAGTGCTTCGCCGAGCAGGGCGCGGAATTCTCTCGCGTCGACAGCAGCCTGCTGCTGGAGAGCGAGGGGCCCCTGTCCCTGGCGCTGGCCAATATCAAATACATACCCGGCGGCGCGGACAGCGCGACTGTGCGGTGCGAGGGCTAGGCGCCCCCGGCTAAAAGCAATGTGTTGAGTCAGGTCACGCTGTAGGAGCTTGCTTGCAAGCGAACGGCTACGGAGTTCCGTTCTTGTTCGCCTGCAAGCAGGTTCCTACAGGGAGCGCATCCGCTACGGGAAAAAAAGGCCTGCGTATCGCCGCCAGCGGTACAAGCCCCGCGGACAGTACGCCGCTCACCTGTACCGTCGGCGACTGCGCCTACGAGGCGGAAGTCACCATCGACCTGCTCGATGACGGGGCCGAGGGCAGACTGCTGCTCTTCTACAGCGACAAGGCCTTCGTGGGCCTCGGCTTTTCCCGGGAGCATATCAAGACCTTCCAGTACGCCGGGGAACAGAGCTGGTACCGCCAGCCGGCGGGTAAGGATGACCAACGACAACAACGTCATCACTTATCGTTATTCCCATGACGGCGGCAAGGCCTGGACCCTGCACGGGCACCGCATGGAGATATCCGGAATTCACCACAATGTCTTCGGCGGTTTCCTGAGTCCCAGGATCGGTCTCTACAGCGCGGGCGAGGGCGGTATCCGGCTCAGGGACTTCAGTTACAAGGCGCTCTGAACGGGATGACGGCTATACATACCGAGTGATGCTCCCCCGCCCCATGGGATGAGAACGGTGATCTCAATATGAAGGCGGTAATTTTCAACATCCACGATGTCGCCCTGCTGTTGATCGCCGGCGAGTGCAGTATTCTCGCGGTGCTGTTTCTGGCGCATCGCGGCGCCAGGCCCCTCGCTCACCGGCTGCTGGCAATTTTTCTGATTCTGAATGCGCTGATTGCAATCGATACCCTCATATACTGGGGAGAGGCGGTTCGCTACCGGGTGTTCTATATCTCGCCAAACCTGTTTTTCCTTTTCGGGTTCGCCTATTTTCTACAGGGCCCGGCGCTGTATTGGTACACCCGGTCGATGATTTACAGAGACTTCTCCTTTCGTCGGCTGAATATGTGGCACCTGCTCCCGGTGATCGCCGCACAGTTTTATCTCTACTTCGTTTATCACCGCTATCCTGCGGCTGTCCAAGGCGACCTCGTTCTGGGCCTTGAGATTTTCAGTTCCACGGGTGGTTGTCACGATATATTTGTTACGGCACAAAAGTCCGTTGTGGTCGTCTACGGCATGGCCTGTCTTTTCCAGCTCGCCCGTTATCGCGGCCTCTTGAAGGACAGCTACTCGAATATCGAGAAAATCGATTTTGTATGGTTACATATGCTGATCGGCGGTTTCCTTTTGGCTTGGAGCTGGAGTCTGGTCACACATATCTTCGGCCTGTATCGCCCCGGCGGCATCAGCGACATGATGGGTATTATCGGCAATTACATGATCTTTGTGCTGATCAATACTCTTGTGTTCTACAGCCTGATCCACGCGGGTGTTCTTGGAAGCATCAGCCAGGATACAAAACGCGATCGGCCCGAAGATTGTGATCCAGTCGACCCGCAACATGTCGACCGAATCCGCGTGGCCATGGAAATCAGAAAGTTGTTCCTCAACCCCAGGCTGACTGTGGACGAGTTTGCCGGGCATGTGGAACTGCCGCCTCGCCAGGTATCCTCGGCGATCAAGCGCCGATTTGGTCGCAATTTCCTGGAGTACGTCAATAGCTACCGTGTGGAGGAGGCCAAACGGTGTCTCGCCGACCCGGCGAACCGCGACGATTCCGTGCTCGATATTGCCTCTAAGTCCGGGTTCAACAGTAAAGCCACCTTCAACCGCTTCTTCAAGAAGTTTGCCGGCGTTACTCCCACAGAATACCGACGCCGCCATATGTCCGGCCTGCCCGGTTGACCGTGGCGCCGCGCGTACCGCAGGCGCGTCTCAATTTTTGCTTCGCAAAAATTGCAGCTTTACCCGCGGCTGCGGCCGTAACAGACTTTCAGCCTCTGCTTGAGCCTGCCTTTATTTGCAGGGTCGGGCGAGCGGTTGCGTAATGGGGACCTGATTGTCCCGCCGGGTATGCCGGAGTCATGTCCGGGCGGCCCGCGACGGTTGCCTCAGGTTTAAATAAAAGTCTAGGGAGGGGAAATCGTGTTTCAGTCAACTTTTTACGTCATGCGGACGGTATTGATTGCCGTCGTGGCGCTGTCTCCGCTGGCCGCCGGTGCCAAACCGTATAAAGCCGCGGAAATTTTCACCAACAATAGCCAACTCTACGGCAAGTACATATTCCGGATGCGTGCGGCCGAGGGCAGCGGGATCATATCCAATTTCTTCCTGTGGAAAGACGGGTCCGAACTGGAGGGCGTGGCCTGGGAAGAGGTCGATATCGAGGTTTTCGGTCAGAACAACGCCCAGTCGTGGCAAAGCAATATCATCACCGGCCTGGACAGCCGGATTACCTCCGAACAGGTGCACAATGCCGGCGTGTCCCTCGCCGAGGATTACCATACCTACAGCATTGAATGGACGCCACAGCGGGTGCGATGGCTGGTCGACGGGCAGGTGGTGCGTGAGACGCAGGGGGGGCAGGCCAGCGACCTGATCAACCCCGCGCAGGCACGCTTCAACTTCTGGCCCCCGAATATTCCCGCCTGGGTCGGTCCCTGGAACGACAGCATCCTGCCGGTGCATATGTTCGTCAACTGGATCGAGTACCACAGTTGGAACGGTAGCGGTTTCAACTTTGAATGGCGGGACGACTTCAATTGGTTCGACACCGGCCGCTGGGGAAAGGCCGACTGGACCTTCGCCGAAAACCGCGCGGACTTCGCGTCGGCCAACGCCGTGACCACCAACGGCTACCTAGTGCTGTCCCTGACCCGGGAGGGCCAGGAAGGCTTCAACGGGACGCCGCCCGCCGATAACGGCGGCAGCTCGAGTTCGTCGTCCAGCAGTTCCTCCAGCTCATCGTCCAGTTCGTCGAGCAGCAGTTCCTCCTCCAGCAGCTCGGGCGGCGGCGAGTGCCCGGTGATATCAGGGGGGCAGTCAGGCAATTTCAACACCAGCGGAGCCTACTGCTTCCGCACTCAGGACATGATATCCGGCTGGGGTGTGTCGAACTTTTCCGGGCGCTCTATCTCCGTGACAGTGAATGGCTCCGGCACCGCCGTCACTTCCCCCGGCGCGCCCTTGCCGGCCAAGGGTGTCGGCGACTACTACGTTTTTGAAGCCAGCGCCGGGGATTTTCCGTGGGCCTCGGTTTACTGGTGGTAGAACAAACTTTCCTTCTGCTCTGAAACCTGCCCGATCACCCCTGATCGGGCAGGTTTACTACAAGTTGATGCGCTTGGCAGTAGCTTGCTGCCCAGTCAAATGCATATGTATGAATATGATAAAATTCAAGATCCCCACAACGCTGCTGGCGTTGTCCGTACTTACGACTCTTGCGGTATCCGGACTTGCAGAAGAGTATGAGCCCGGTGAAAACCCGATCTTCAGGAATATTTTTACAGCGGATCCCGCGCCGCTGGTCGTTGGCGATACCTTGTATGTCTATGTCGGCCACGATGAAGCCGGCGAAGGCCAGATGTTCAACATCACCGAATGGGTCGTCTATTCCACCACGGACATGAAACACTGGACGTATCACGGTCCGGTCATGAAGCCCACCGATTTCGATTGGGCGATCAGGGATGCCTGGGCCTCACAGGTGATTGAAAAGGACGGAAAGTACTGGTTCTACACCACTGTGGAGCACGGCCCCCCGCACAACGCCAAGGCCATCGGGGTCGCGGTTGCGGACACACCGCTCGGACCGTTCAAGGACGCAAAAGGCTCCGCCCTGGCTTATGACGCAATGACTCCAACACCGGAAGATCCACACGACTGGGACGATATCGATCCGACCGCGTTTACCGATGATGACGGTACTACCTGGTTGGCATGGGGCAACATGCATTTGTACCTGGCCAGGCTCAAGCCCAATATGATCGAGTTCGACGGTCCTATCCGGGAAATATACCTGCCCAACTATACTGAAGGGCCGTGGCTGTACAAGCGCAAGGACGTGGTCTACCTGACCTATCCCTGCTTTGCGCACCAGAACATGTATGAAAAGATGTGTTATGCCACGGCTCCCCGGATTACGGGTCCCTGGACCTATCGGGGCATTCTCACCGACCGCACCGAAAACAGCTACACCATCCATCCCGGCATCGTCGAGTACAAGGACCAATGGTACTTTTTCTACCACGACGCCAGGCTCTCGATAAAGGGCGTGCCGGGAGCCATGGGCAGGCGGTCCGTGGCCGTGGAGTATCTTCACTATAATGAAGATGGGACCATTAAGCCGATCAAACAAACGAAAGCCGGAGTGAGTATTCAGCCCCATTCACCCGAAGTCTATCAGACACCTATCCTCAATCCCCACGGTCCTCTGGTCACGGTGGGAAGCGACATAGACGTCGCACAGAATACGGCAACCGCCGCCGCTGCGTGGAAAGGAAGCCCTGTACTGCGGACCACCGACGATCCCTATAACACCGCCATTGTCTCGGAGAGTTTTAATCGCGGCGACAGCGGCGTCACCCATCTGGGACAAACGTTCAGCCCCGATGTCGATTTTAAACTACAGGAAATCGGCCTGTATGCCGGGGACGGGTTCGGAACCATCGAAGATAAACCCGTCACCCTGGCTTTGTATGAAATTGACGAAGGCGATGCGAAAAGCAACCCTGTTTCTTCCTATACAGTGGGAGAGAACCTTCTGGGGGCAAGCGACGGACTGCGAATAAACTACAAGCCCCAACCACAGGGATTGCTTCAGCTTCGTCTGGCCGAATCCCGCCAGCCTGTTTTGAAGACGGGCAGAAACTATGTAATGGAACTTCAGGGTGTGCGTGGCGCGGCTCCGCTTTTCTGGCGCAGGACACGGGCGGATACCTATTCGGCGGGAGCGGCTTACCAGGATCGGTCGCTGATTCAGAGCGAATCGGAAACAGGCGATTTTGGCTTGGCTCTATACGGGGAAGCGCATCGGGAGCCACATTGATTCAGGGGAACCATCTTGTAGGAGCCTGCTTGCAGGCGAATGGCAACGGAGATCTGTTCTTGTTCGCCTGCAGGCAGGCTCCTACAGGGGTGATTAGTTACGAAAAATAAGAGATTTCGCGAGAGAGAATGGCGAAAGAAATAAAACCAATCCTGGAGAAAATGCATGAAAATCACAAAGCCAATCGTCCCCTTCCCGCGATCGGCGGACGGGCACGGAAACTTTCTTATGACGCATGGAATAAAAACCCTGCGGAAAATCATTCTGACAGCCGTTCTGTTATCGGTTTCAGCCGTCTGCTCCGCCGACAATCCGCTGGTATCCCAGGTCTACACGGCGGACCCGGCGGCGCGGGTATTCGACGGCCGGATTTACGTGATCGTCACTCACGACCAGGATACCCAGTCGGATTACAGCGAGCTGCACGACTACTATATGTTCTCGTCGGACGACATGATCAACTGGCAGGATCACGGTGTGGTCTTCAATGCGCGCACCGACACCAGTTGGGCCAACCTCGCCTATGCGCCCGATATCATCGAACGCAACGGGAGGTACTATCTGTACTTTCCCGACGGTGCCAGTTCAATCGGGGTGGCGGTGAGTGACAGTCCGACCGGGCCCTTTACCGATCCGCTGGGACGCCCTCTGGTCGACCGGGATACGCCCAATGCGAATGTGGACTGGGTGTTCGACCCCGGTGTGTTTATCGATGACGATGGCCAGGCCTATCTGTATTTCGGCGGCGGCGGACCGGGCAACGCCCGCGTGATCCTCCTGAACGACGATATGATCAGCACCAGTGGTGCGGCCATAACGCTGGATGTGCCCAATTTCTTTGAAGCGCTGTATATGCACAAGCGCAACGGCACCTACTATCTGTCCTATTCCACCAATACCGAGGCGGGGCTGGCGATAGACTACATGACCAGCAACAGCCCGACTTCCGGGTTTGTGCACCGCGGTACTGTGCTCCCTAATCCCTGGGAAAACAACAATAACAACAATCACCAGTCTATCGTGGAGTTCAACAACCAGTGGTACCTCTTCTACCACAACCGGGCGGTCGCCAATGCGCGGGGAGCCAGCACCTTCCAGCGCTCCATCAACGTGGACCGGCTCTTCTATAACGGCGACGGCAGCATACAGCAGGTCAATGCGGGATCGGCAGGTGTGCCGAAATTGAAGAACGTCGATCCCTTCACCCAAAACGAAGCGGAAACCATCGACAAAGAGCAGGGCATCGAGATCGAGGGCCCCACCAGCGGCACCCGGAACCTGGCGTTTATCGAAAACGGCGACTGGGTGAAGATCTCCAATGTCGATTTCGGCTCCGGCGCAACCGGCTTCGAGGCGGCCGTCGCTTCGGACACCAGCGGCGGCAACCTTGAGATAATTCTCGACGATGTAAACAATCCACCGGTCGGCAGCCTCAGCGTCGGCAATACCGGGGGATGGCAGAACTGGCAGACGGTTTCGACGCAGATCGACACCGTGACCGGTCTTCACGACCTCTTCCTGCGGTTCTCCGGCGGAAGCGACTATCTGTTTAATCTGGACTGGTACCGGTTTAGCGGTGCGGTCGAGGGCAGCACGCTGGAGGTGGAACTGGAAAACCTCTCCGGCCAGGGCAGTTTTTCACCGTTCAATGTGGAGTTCGATTCGGCCGCTTCCGGCGGACAGTATATTGCCTGGCCGAACAACGGCACTCAGATACTGAGTTCGCCTTCTGACGGCGAAACCGGCCAGGTCGAGATCCGCTTTACGCTCTCGCAAGCGGCGGACGTGCAGTTCCAGGTGCGGGCCAACCTGCCGAACGCCGATGACGATTCCTTCTATTACAAACTGGACTCGGGTTCCTGGGTTACGCAAAACAATACCGCCACAAGCGGCTGGGATACGCTGCTGCCGGCGACCTTCGACAACCTGGCGGCGGGTGAGCACACGCTGCGGATTCTGCGGCGCGAAGACGGCGCGGGGCTGGATCGGGTTACGCTGACGGCATCCGCCGGAGAGATCAGCGGCTCCGGCAGTGGTGGTGGGGGCGACAATACGATCCTGGTCCGCGCCCTCGGTACCACTGGCACCGAGTCGATCACCCTGCGGGTGGGCGGTACCGACGTACAGACCTGGACGCTGACTACCGCCATGACGGATTACGCGGCCACCACCGACCTGGCCGGTGATGTCACCGTGGCCTTCACCAACGACAACGGCGAGGCCGACGTACAGATTGATTACGTGGAGATCAACGGACAGGTCCGCCAGGCCGAGGACCAGGGCGAGAATACCGGCGTCTGGGCCAATGACCAGTGCGGGGGGGGCTCGAGCAGTGAGTGGCTGCACTGCAACGGCCATATCAATTTCGGTCCCATCGCCAGCACAATCACCGTCCGCGCCCTGGGTACCACCGGTACCGAATCCATCACCCTGCGGGTGGGCGGCTCCGACGTGCAAAGCTGGACGCTGACCACCGGCATGATGGATTACACGGCTACCACTAACCTGAACGGCGATCTCACCGTAGCCTATACCAACGATGCCAGCGACGCCGATGTACAGATTGATTACGTGGAGGTCAACGGCCAGGTCCGCCAGGCCGAGGGCCAGAGCGAGAACACCGGCGTCTGGGGCAACGACCAGTGTGGCGGCGGCTCGAACTCCGAGTGGCTGCACTGCAACGGTCATATCAACTTCGGCCCGGTCTTCGGCGCCGACCCAGGCCCTTCCCCCACCGGTTTCTTTGTCGGCAACATCACCACCGGCGGCCAGGTCCGGCCCGACTTTATGCAGTACTGGGACCAGATCACGCCCGAGAACGAAGGCAAGTGGAGCAGTGTGGAAGGCGTTCGGGACCAGTACAATTGGAGTGGCCTGGATGCGGCCTACAACTTCGCCCAACAGAATGGCATTCCGTTCAAACAGCATACGTTCGTATGGGGAAACCAGTCCCCGGGTTGGATCAATGATCTCAGCCCTTCGGAGCAGGCCGCGGAAATCGAAGAATGGATTCGCGACTACTGCGCACGCTATCCGGACACCCAGATGATCGACGTGGTCAACGAGGCCACCCCCGGCCACGCGCCGGCCGGCTATGCGCAAAGTGCTTTCGGCAATGACTGGATCATCCGCTCGTTCCAGCTCGCCAGACAGTATTGCCCGAACGCCGTTCTGATTCTGAACGATTACAACGTACTGAGCTGGAATACCCAGGAGTTTATCGATATGGCCAGACCGGCGGTCGAAGCCGGCGTGGTGGACGCCATCGGCTTGCAGGCGCACGGTCTGGAGGACTGGTCCCTGAATGATCTTCAGGGCAAACTCGACGCGGTGGCCGCCCTGGGCCTGCCTATATACATCTCCGAGTACGACGTCAATCATGCCGACGACCAGATACAGTTGCAGATCATGCAGGAGCAATTCCCGATGTTTTCCAACCATCCGTCCGTCGTCGGGATTACCCTGTGGGGCTATGTGGTCGGCGGAACCTGGGTGCCCAACAGCGGCCTTATCCGGAGTGACGGTACACACCGCCCGGCCATGACCTGGCTGATGAACTTCCTTGGACGATAGCTCTTCAGGTGATTGCCGAGCCTGAACTCCCGTGAAAAGCAGCACCCCTAACCCTCTCCCCAAAAGGGGGAGGGTACTGTTGGGTGACTGTTAGGGCGAGTAGTTACTGAGTAATTATGTAGCGGTTAATAAGTTCCAACCATCAGCCACCCAGCCAATCATAAGTGGTACATCTATGAGCCTGACAAAAATAGCTACCCTGGCCTCATTATTCGTATTTGTTACAATCCTGCTCGTCTTCGCTGCCCCCACCGTGGCGCAGGACGGGAGCATCTACCCGCTTGAAGCCCCCGCCGAGCCGAATGCCATTCCGCTGGGTACCGGTGGGGTCGAGAAGCAGACAGCGCCCGAGACGTGGTTCCGCCAGTGGGGGGACCCGATGGCCCGGAATATCTCCACCGCGACCCTTACTCCCTTCCTGCCCGCACCGGACAAAGCCAATGGTGCGGCCGTGATAGTGGCGCCCGGTGGTGGTTTCCGATGGCTGTCGATGGACAATGAGGGCTGGGAAGTCGCGGAGGCACTGGCCGAACGGGGGATCGCTGCCTTCGTACTCAAATATCGTCTCCAGCCGACTCCGGAATCGCTCGACGGCTTCAGAGAATCGATGAAGCAACTCTTCGCCGCGGCAGGGGCGTCTTCCGACGCTTCGCAAGATAAAAAACCGCCGAACCCGCCGCGCTGGGATCTGTCCAATCAGCTCGAGGATGCCGAGGCTGCCTATGCCCTGATCGGCGAGCGCGCCGGGGAATGGGGCGTCGATACTGAGCGGCTGGGCATGATCGGCTTTTCGGCGGGTGCCGCTCTCACGATGCACTCCACGCTCAACTCCAAGACCATGGACCTGGCCTTTATCGGCCCTATCTATGGCGGCATGGGCCCGGTTGAGGTGCCAGCGGACGCCCCGCCCATGTTCAATGTTATCGCCACAGATGACTTTCTCTTCCGCGGCCAGTTCGGCGTGGTCGAGTCCTGGTTCGAAGCGGGCCGACCGGTCGAGTTTCACCTCTATCAGAATGGCGGCCACGGTTTCGGCCTTGGGAATCCGGACCGCACCAGCAATCGCTGGTTTGATGCCTTCATGCACTGGCTGGAAGTGAACGGCTTTCTCGCTGCCAGTTCAGGAGAGAAAAACTGAGCCCTTCGGACTATCACTGCAGGATATCCCGGCCGTTGCGCTGCGGGAAATCGCGCTGGGCGCCATGGATTCTGGAGTCCGTGGCGCCGGCCTGCCGACGGTCAGTGAAATACGGCGACGAAGCCGCCACGCGGTTTCAGCGTCACCCGCGCCTTGCCGGCCCGCAGCTCGGCCTGGGTGAACTCGCGCTGTCCTACTCCATCGGTGATCATGGTGCCCTTGCGCTTGCCGATGAAGGACAGGTCCAGGTAGATCGTGCGCTCGCTTTCCTCGGCATTGACGCCAGCCACATACCACTGCTCACCGGCCTTGCGCGCGATGACGACGTGCGAATCCGGATAGCCGGCCAGGAAGCGGCTGTCGTCCCAGCTACGCGGCAGGTCGCGCAGGAAATCCTTGACGTAGTCGGGCACGGTGGCCATGCCCTCCGGCACTTCGGCGAAATGCTGGATGCCCGACAGGAACAGGACCGATTGCGCCAGTTCAAAACCATTGCGGGTAATGCGTTGGATGTTGGGGATGTCTCCGAACACCATTGGTGTGAAGTCCATTGGGTCGAACAGGCCTCGGATCATGGTGGCATTGACCACGTGCCCGGGAACGGCATTGTGCTCAGTCTGCGCGAAGGTCGTGAACTCAAGGCCACGAATCGCCTCGACCGTCATCAGATTCGGGTAGGTTCGCTGCAGTCCGCGCGGCAGGGTTGCTCCGTGGAAGTTCACCAGTAGGCCGGCGTCGGCCGCGTCCTTCAGGATGTCGACGTAATACTGGATCATGGAGATCCCGTCGCCGCCAAAGAAATCAATTTTTACGCCCTTGACGCCCATCTCGCGCAGGCGTGCGAATTCCTGCACCCGTGAGGCGTGGGTCAGGAGCTTGGTGCGCGGCGTCTGCATGGCCTCATTCCAGTCACCGGCCGAGTTGTACCAGACGAGAAGGCCGACACCCTTGCTGCCGGCATAGCGGGCCAGCTCCGCCACCTTCTCGTAGCCGATCTGCTTGTCCCATTCGGCATCCACCAACGTGTAATCCCATTTCATGTCCGCCGCGTAGTCGATGAACTTCTTTTGTACATCGAATACGGTGGCCCCATCCTTGAGCAACGCCCAACTCCACGACGCGTGGCCAGGCTGTACCTGTTTGGTATCGAAGGGAATCGCCGGCGCCGCCAGGTCGGTGCCCAGGGTGGAGTCCATCACGGTGTCCAAGGAGCCCAACGCAATCACGCGCCAGGGCGTGGTCAGGGTGCCGGTGGTTTCCGCCAGCAGTTTGCCATGGGTGAACACCTCCAGCGGCGTCGGCCCGTCAATGTGGTACACACCATTCGGGGAGTCCACAGCCAGGCGTGAGGCGTGGAAACTGCCATCCATATTGGCTTCGGTCAGTGCCACCCAGGTATCACCGCTTCTGAACAAGGCCGGGAAGACCCAGCCCGCTTTCATGGGTGCCGGCTGGCCAACCGGAATATCCACTTGGTAACGCTCCTCGTAAGACGGGTTGGTTTTGCCAAAGCCGGTCCTGGCGACTGTCATCGCCTGGAGGAAGGCGCGCGTGGTTGGCTTGAAAGCAAATCCGGTCTCCTCACCAAGAAAACGCTTGGTGGGGAGCTTCTCGTCGGCCACCACGTAGCGGAAGGCCACACCATCGTCCGATACGCGGAAGACCACGTCCATCTTGTGACCTGCGGCATCCGCAACCGAGTAGACCTGCTCGTTCGCCTTGTACTGGATAACACGGCGCTTGCCGACGGCCATCGTGTAGCGGTCGGTGATTGTCTTGATCGGCGAGGTGTGCACCAGTTCAAGTTCACGCGAAAAATCCGCGCCTTCCAGCTTCAGCCCCAACGGAGAAGACAACAACACCGGCTGGCCGTTGTGCCTGACACTGTAAGTCAGGACCTTGTCCGGATCGACGAGCACCGACACGTCCAGTTGTTTGTTTGGACTCTGCAAGGCGAGCGCGGCGCTACTGCCCAAAGCCAGGCCCAGCAGGAGACTCAGTCTATACATTTTCATCATGTTCTCTACTCAAAACATCAACATGTACTGCGTGGCCACCACCGGCTTCAACGCAGGAGATACCGCCATCTGCCTGTCCCGATGGCGATAATGGCATTCATTCATTGGCCGGCGCCCACGCCACCGTGCGCCGGTCAATCTGGCGCTCAAAGGTCGGAGTTGGCCGGCCTGGGAGTAGCGTCGGCACCTTCCCAGCGCAGGTGCACGACCTTGTAATCCTTTTCCTTGATAGCCTCGAGCAGGGCCGGCAGCGCGTCGGCCGTCGGTCCATTCGCATCATGCATGAGCAGGATACCGCCCCCCGAGCGGTCCAGCTCTTCCTTCAGGCGTCCCACCAGGGCCGGGACCTGCATGTCATTGGGCCAGTAGTCTTTAATGCCAAAATCCGTCGAGGCCACGGTGATCCGCTTTTCCTTGAGCACCGTCAGGATTGCCGACGTCTCCGCCAGGAAGGGGAAGCGGTAGCTGGCCGGCTCACTGCCGAACACATCAGCAAAGACTTCCAGGCCTTTGTCGAGGTCGGCCAGCTGTTCGGCCACTGGCATCGACGCCAGGGGCGGATGGGCAAAGCTGTGCAGCCCCGCGCTATGGCCTGCCTGAACCACCCGCCGCCCCAGTTCGGGATGCTTGGCCAGGTTGGCGCCGGTCATGTAGAAGGTTGCCTTGATACATTCGTCCGCCAGTGTCTTCAGCACCCGGTCCAGCGTATCCGGTAGCGGACCATCGTCGAAGGTGAGCACAACCTCGCCCTGCTGCAGGGGAAGCCGGCCGTACTGCGCACTGCCATAACCCACATACTCGCGCTTCAGCGTCAGGGTACGCGAGGTGCCCAGGGCATCAGGCGCACACGCCGATTCCACACTACTGGACTGCGCCAGCACCACTGGCGGAGTGGCAGCGGAAATAAACCCGCATATCATTACGGACAACGACCAATTTTTCATAAACCACCATGCAAGCGTAAACACACCGGTCCGATTACGGATGTCGATCCAGGATCACCCAGTACCGCCAGCGCGCCATCTGTAACACCAACCCATCCTTGGCGGTCGGATGGTGCTGCTGGTGCAGTCTGCGAAACAGGCGACAATTTAGATGAAAGAATTAAGAGATCTATGAATAATGAAAAATTTTTTCCATTTGATGTCATTCCTTTCAGTGTGCTGTAGTACAAGTATTGAACTTGATCACTAATAGTTGATTTTCGACCGAGCCATCCATGGCCCGGATTAGCAGATGTTTTTCTACAGCCTACTAGTAGTTGTAAATCACTCCTCGCCCAACTCCGGAGATATACACCCTGCCGTAAATATTGTTGTCTGCGGCAAGTTGGCCAATGCCGCCGTACTGATGCGCATCGTCGTTAATCCGCTCCCAGCTACTTCCCATATCATCAGACCGGTACAGGCCCCACACATTGTCGATAACACCGACCAAGTAGACCGCTGCCGAATAGTCTGATCCATTGGCGGGCTTACCCAGCGCAATGCTGGACGCGCCATAAATTTCCGGGTAGCTCCAGGTTTCATTGTCGCCCCAAATAGACTGGGTAACCGTCAGCTTTTCCCAGGTCGCGCCGGAGTCCAGGGAGTGGAATATGCTATGGCCATCAATCAGCCAAACGTCACCTTCCGCATTGGGATTGACGGCGAGCGAAGTTGCTGCGTAAGGGCCTGCACGAAGAGACAAAGTTGGATCTGTACTCTCGGTGAAGGTTTTGCCTCCGTCTGTTGAGTAATAGAACTTGCCGGGCGTGCCCCACCAGTGCCCGCCGTGGTCGTAGGCGTACACTTTGTTCGGGTTCTGGCGATCCGCCGCCACATGGTAACTGCGGTCTACACCGAATGAACCCAGCTCGGGCAGGTTGGATTCATGCCAGCTGTCGCCGTTATCGGTGGAGTAATATGGTTTGCTGAAGGCTACTGACCACACGAGGTTGTCAGGAGACGCTACCGCGATATTGTTTGCATTGGGTAAACCTTTCCCAGGATCAACGCCCTCGGGCAGCGAGCCGAACGCTGACCAGGTCAAGCCGCCATCTCGCGAATAGCGGCCAGCCGGATTATCACTGCCAAAGGCCCAATGCCTGGTGCCAATGGTCGCGATGTAGGACGGATCGGACCAGGCCATGTCGCCACTGACTCCATTGGCCATTTTTAGGTCGCCGTCCGGAGTTAAGGTGGGCTCTGTATCCAGTGCCGTATGCACATGCGTACCTATGTCGCCCGAGGCATTCAACAGCGTGTAGGGTGCGCCCGCCGGCGGCGTGGTCAGGTTGAGCGTGGCGGTTTCTTCAAGACCTTCCACCATCTTGTTCCAGTGCGGATCAGCGGCAGTGGCATTGTAGGTCTCCCATACGCCACCGCCAGTTACGTGCAGTACGTGATCCGGATTAAAGGGGTTTATCTCCACGTCATCGATCCAGCCCGACACAGGTTCGTCGGGCGTATGGGGTTTGTCGTTGGAAATCTCTCTCCAGGTCATCCCCCCATCTTGCGAAAACTCCACGACGGGTTTGCCTTCAAACTCACCCCAGGAGTTACTGATGCCCAGGACGATCCGGGTATTACTGCCCGTGCCGTAAACCGAAAGACCGCTATAGCCAAAGTTTACTCCCTCACCCGGGTCCACTTTGCGCAGTAACGTCCAGTCGGCACCGTCAAACCGGTAAAGCCGTCCGGGTCCGGAAGCGCCAGGCCCCATGGAACCAGTGAATGCGAAATAGAACCGACCATCATCCGCGCGCACCATGTGCGGGATAAAGTAATCAATGGGATCACCCTCGGCATTGGTTTCCCCGTCAACAGGGGTTGCGATGCCTTCCCAGGTAGCACCGCCGTCCGTCGTTCTGTAGACCTTTTTGTCCAGGCCTGCTGCGCTGGCGTAATCAGGAGCCACGCCGACATAGATCGTCTGGGTTGCCGATCCGCTGCCCAGTGTATCGGTATCGAACACGACAAATTCCACACCCGCGGGGGTGACACCCGTATCGTTTGACATGACGGTTGAAGCGAGGCTGGTGACTTGCGTCCAGGTCGTGCCGCTATCGGTGGATTTCCACAACCCGGCGGTGCGCGAACCATAGAACAGGGTCGACGGCAGGTTGGGGTCTACCATCATGCGCTCGCCAATGGCACGTCCTTGGTCGTTGGCGCCCACCGGGAAGGGAAGCTCCGTATGTGTCCAGCTGTTACCGCGGTCAGAGGAAATGTAGAGACGCCCGTTGCCATTGGCAATGTACAGCCCCGTACTCATATAAACGCGGTGATCATTGTTGGGGTCAAGCGCAATGCTTTCCGCACCGATATAGTTGGCTTCCGTCACGCCGAAGCCGTCCGTCATGGCATGCCACGACGAGGTATCTTTATCCCAGCGATAGGCCCCGCCGATATCGGTGCGCGCGTAATAGACATCCGGGGTAACCGGGTGGAAAACCAGTCCCGGAACATAACCGTGCCCGCCTATTTTGACGTTGGTCCAGTTATTACCGGCAGTCTGCGGGGCCGGATCTGGGTCCGGGTCCGGATCTGGGGCCGGGGTCGGATCGGGTATAGGATCAGGTTGCGGAATCTCATTCACCGGCTCGGGGTCTGAACCGCCGGAACCTCCTCCGCCGCATCCCATCAATGACAGTGCCATAACCGACACCAGTAAAACCAATGTTTTGATCATCTTCTTATGCTCTCCAGTGTGTTGCAGGAAAATTCGTTACTCATAAAGGCTCACCAAAAACAATGCCGCGACCGGAGGTACTCATATAGACACGGCCATAAACGTTCATATCACCGGTTACGAAAGTACCATTGGCGGGACCACCATATTCATGCGCATCGTCATTTACTCGAACCCAGCTTGCACCTTTATCAATAGATCGATAGAGGCCTCGCACTCCATCAATATCCCCCCAGATATAAACTACGGGATAACTGCTGCCTGGAGCCGCCTTACCCATACCCACTGCACCGACAAAGCTGGGCCCGGCGATCTGTATCCAAGAGCTACCGCCATCGGTGGATCTTCGTAAACCACCGCCATTGAGTGCCAGCCAAATATCCCCTTCCTGCCCCGGCGCCAAGGCGAGGCGAGTCGCGCCATTGGCCGGTACTTCACTGAGAAAGAAGAATGTCATGCCCTTGTCTGTACTTTTCCAAAAGCCTCCCGCCGGATCGTATGCGTAGAAAACGTTTACATTAGCCGGGTCAGCCGTAGGACGTGCGTTGGTGATATTCAAGCCACCGACCTCCGACCAGTTGCTCCCATCATTCCCACTGCGGTATGTGATTGCAGAGTCGGCAGGCGAGTGCAAAATCACGGCTCCATCGGCACTAATCCCCACACGACCTTTGGATCCATTCATGCTGACTGTCTGCGTCCAGCTTTTCCCCATATCTTTGGAGTAATACATTGAATTGCCGACACGAACGATTACATTTGTATTTGTGCCGCAACCGCAAGCCCCGTGGTGGTTCCCATAGAAGGGCTATGGGTTGGTGCGTACTTCTTTACGTCGTAGTGAACAAAGCCGTCATAATCGCCAATCACTGAAACAACAGGACCATCTGGAATGCTGGTCAATTCAAGTGGCACGGCCTCTTCAAGTCCGCGGACCTCAAATTTCCAAGTGCTGGGCGCTTCATTGATATGGGAATTCCGGAAAATTCCATTACCTGAAATAACCCATATTTCGTCGGTATTAAATGGATTAAACTCAATGGAACCAGCCCAGTGGATTGAGCGACCATTAATCCAGCCATTTCCGTCATCATCCAGCTGATAGCCATTCTCAGCGATCAAGTCAGTCCAGCTTGCACCGCCATTCGTGGTGATCAGGAATCGCTCACCGTACTCACCCTGTGCCTGCTCCAGCCAGGTGTTTAATGTAGAGACAATAATGCGCTGCGGGTTATTTGGATCAATGGACACACCACCAAAAGCACCGGTAAATCCCGCAGGTGTAATATCAGTCCACTGCTTATTACTGGTGTCATACTTGTATACTGCACCATTTTCGACTGGCTCGGATAGACTCCAATGACCGTGCGGGCCCGAGCCGTCCGCGTAGGTGATATACAGAAAACCATCGTCCGACAGCCTCGCACGCAGTGGCATCAAATCGGTCGGGCTACCGGTAATCTGCGTAAAGCTTGCACCGGCGTCATGTGAGACATAGAGGTTGTTGTCGTATTGCGAAACTCCGGCATACAAGGTATTTGTGCTAGCTCCCCGGGTGTCAAGCTCTACGAAGCTAACACCATTTTCATTATCCGTTGTATCAACCGGGAAAGCGGTAAGTTTGCTCCAGCTCTCACCGGAATCGGTACTTTTCCACATACCATTCCAGCGAGTACCGGTATATAAAACGTTGTTGCTGTTCGGATCGACCTGCAACTTTTCACCGGTATTGCGACTCATTCCATTCCCGTGTGCACGGAACTGAGACGTAACCTCTTTAACCGTAAACGTTTTGCCATAGTCCGTTGACTTGAGAATAGCGGTGCGGCCACTGCTGAAGTAACTGGTGCCGGCAAGAATATAAAGATTGTTGGGTGAGGATTCATCGATTGCCAGTGATTCGACACCCAGATAGCCCAGGTCCGCTTCAGACACCCAGTCCATAAGAGGTATCCAGCGGCCCGTTAAGGCATTCCAGCGATATGCACCTCCGACATCTGTCCGCGCGTACAACAGATCGGATTCGGTCTTACTTGGAATCAGGCCGGATACAAAACCACCGCCACCGATAGCGACGCTACCCCAAGTATAAGGCCCCTCTGCCGCGGTACCGGGATCAGGATCCGGAGTTGGCTCGGGCTCCGGAGTTGGCTCGGGCATAGGCTCAGGTTGCGTAGGGGATTCGCTCACTGGATCGGGGTCTGGACCACCGGAGCTCCCTCCGCCGCATCCCATCAATGACAGTGTCATAATCGACAACAGTAAAAACAACGTTTTGATCATCATCTTACTACCGGGTCGGAAGCAAAGAATACCCCTCTCCCGGGACACGCTGTGAATACGTCCCTGTACGCTCGTAATCGGCATCCCTGCCTCATACGGTCCCGGGAGAGGGGTATTCTTCCCTTCCGCCTTATTAGTATCTTCTCCAAGTAAACTGAAGAATCTCTAAATAAGTCCATTTCGCCAACCCGGCGTAGGTTGGGCCCAGAGAAGTTGGGGGTCCTGGATTCCGGCCTGCGCCGGAATGAGGTTCATCAGAGGCCCCTTAAATAAACTCTACCTTAAAACTCACGGCATGCTTGCTAGGCAGGTTTCTCGGCACCTCTATAATCAGCGCATCATCCTTTTGCTTCCATTTGAGAGGTTTGCGATAACCAAGTAACTGCACAGATTTAACTTTTTTATCAGCAACCGGTGAGCTTAGGCCCAAGGCGTCGACACGGACCTGATTTTTAGGCAAGCCCAAAGTAATAACATAAAGATCTTCCCCTTTACTGGTGAACCTCAAATCCTCAGCAGTGTAGGAAGTACCTTCGTTGAATGATCCCCCTGCTGTCTCGGAAGGACCCTCGCCGTAGACTGTCCACGGGCGGGTTCCGTAAATGGCTTCGCCATTCACTTTCATCCAATCCGCCATTTCTCGCAAAAATTGAAGCGGTTCCGGCGGTAAACTGCCGTCAGGATACTGAACGACGTTCAGCAACAGGTTGCCATTCTTGCTCACTATATCGGCGAGCATATGGACTATTTGCGAAGTGGGTTTATACTCAAATCCATCGCTGTAGTACCAGTCTCCGATAGACGTATCCGTTTGCCAGGGCAGGGGGTTAATGTCAGACATGACGCCACGCTCCACATCCTGGACCCCGGCCTCACGAATGAATTCTCCAGTACCATGGTCTTTATGATTGTAAACGGCTTCAAGGTCGCCATTATGGGTGGAAATGTTCTGGTTGTAGAAGTTGGCTACCAGGGTGCGCCCGACTTCGCCGAATGGAATCCCCCCATCGGTGTAAAGCAAATCGGGTTGATAACGTTCAACCAGGTCTGAGACTCTGTCGAACCATTCCTGATGCCAGTCTGGGTTCTTGGCGTACCAGGTTTCCTTTTTCCATTTAAACGGTTCATCGCCATTGTGATACAGATCTCTATATTCGGGATCGGCTCCGTCGTAGGCGCTGTAGGCGTCCGGCGTCCAGAGTCGGTCAAAACCATGACTCGGTGTAAACCAGGTATAGCTGGCGCCGAGGTGTTCCGATACGCCAAAGCGTAATCCCTGCTTTTCCGCCGCTTTTTTGAAGTCACCCACGATGTCCCTTTTGGGGCCCATATCCACAGCATTCCATCGATGATGTTTGGAATCCCATAAATCAAAGTTATCGTGATGCACGCCCATGCTGACGAAATACTTGGCCCCGGCCTTGGCGTATAAATCCATCAATGCATCCGGATCAAATTTATCGGCCTTCCACAATGGGATAATATCCTTGTACCCGAATTTTGATGGATGCCCGTAGTTTTTCACATGATGCTTGTAATGCGCAGACTCCTGGATATACATATTGCGGGCATACCAGTCTCCGGCACGTGGTACAGCCTGGGGTCCCCAGTGTGCCCATATGCCAAATTTTGCATCACGAAACCATTCGGGTGTCTGGTACTTTTTCAGGGATTCGGCGGAGGAATCAAAAGGTCCTTTAATTAAGGGAATATTGTAGTTTTTCTTGTCTAACTGCCGCGACTTATCCACAGTCGAGGAATCTGTTACCGTATTATTTGCGTGAGCCGAAATTGGGGTCTGAGCTATGGATAGCGCAAGTAAACTTGCAGTCCATAATGCACTTTTTCGTGTATTCATAATGTACTTCCTCTCAGAAAATTTATTCGAATAACAGATTTTGGCCAAAGAAAGGCAGAACATGATCCTGGAATCGATCGGCAACCGCATTGCCGTGGTCACCTTTGTAGATATCAAATGAAACCTCTATATCCAGCTCTTCCATGCGCTGGAAAAGCGCTGAGGCATCCTTGTGCAAATAGTCCTGATCCCCCACATCCATGGCGATTGCCCGATACTGCTGAAGATTAAAGCTGTACTGATCGACCATAACCAGGGGAGCATTGGCTGCCCAACGGGACAAAACCGCCTGAGTATCCGCACCGTTAGCTGGCGGCAGGTCAAGGTAAAAAGGCGGGCGCTCTGGGTTCGGCGACCAGGCAGCCGCCACCGCAAGGGTGGCGCGTGGCAGAAAACTCAGATGATTGACGTCGTCAGGGCTTTTCAGACTTGTGAGTTGTGACAGGACCTCCGCAGGTGGCGCATCACGCGCGGACAGGCAGCATGGGCTCATTATGTAGAGCGCCCCGAAAACATCGGGACGCTTCATGCCGATGCGTATGGTTCCGTACCCACCCATGGAGTGGCCGGCGAGGCCGCGGCTTTCCCTGCCGGGCAGCGTTCGATAGTGCTTATCGACGTAGTGCACCAGATCATCGGCGATAAAGCCCTCCCAGTCGCCGATGGTTACTGAGCTGGAGTACATAGACCCATTGTGCAGGGTTTGCGTATCGGGCACTACCACAATCATGCCCGGGGTGGCGAGGGCAAAGACCCCCTCCAGGGTTTGCGGGGCTTTGAGCAGGCCGGCAAAGCTTTTACTGGTCATGCTGTAGCCGTGCAGTGCATAGATCACCGGGTAGCGACGCTGCGGATCTTTGTCGTAGTCGGGCGGGAGGTAGATGATGACATCGCGATCGGTAGCTTCGCCTTCCAGATTTCCCTCCAGGGAAGGGCCAGGCACCTTTACGTACTCAATGACTACGGGCTCTGCGCCTTCGACAGCAGGCGGGGCGACGGACCACGAAGAGCGTGCGCCGGAAATCATCAGTAGGCTGAGAATGGAAAGTGACCACTTTAATTGGAATATCATGGCTATCGTTCCCTTGTGGAATTTTTGTACGCCAGTTTTCCCTGACTACTGTTTACACAGGTTGCTTATGGGGTTGGACGAGGACGCCGTCAGAATCCCCAGCTTGTAAGGCAGCTCTATGTACTCGTATGTCTTTCCTTCTTGCATATCCAGGCCCTGGTATAGGTATTGCAATGGCCTACAGGGATCAATGGTCAGGGTCTGGTCTGAGGATGCGCGGATCATTTCTCCGTGGGATACGCCTTCGGACCAGGCGCGACCCTCGAAATGTACGTTGCCGGCATCTGCAAATACGTTCTTGGGGGCGGGCGTCAGGGGCTGCCAATCGCCGGCGAGGTTTTCACTCGTCCATGCGCGGAAATAGCGTCCCTTCGGACCTATGGCCTCGATCAAGGTGAGATATTTATCTGCGCCGGCAATCTTGTAGGTGTTGCTGGCTTCGAACAGGTCATCCCGCGTATCACCCTTCATTACCAGCGTGGTGTTATGGAAGCCGTTCGGAAACTGTTCCAGCGGAGTCTCCGCGCGAAAGAAATCTCCGTTGTCGTTGGTAAAGAAGAGATAACAGTTTTCATCATCACAGATATTCCAGAAGTCCAACCACATGTTGTATCCATCTTCATGCTTTACAATCTCGGGTGGCGTCTCGAAGAAGGGCGTCGGCGCGCTCCAGGACAGTGGATCGCTGATATCGTTACTGGTTGAATAAAGCGGGTCGCCGCCCTGGTAGACCAGGTACCACAGTTTCTGGGGGGCAAAATAGAATACCTGTGGTGCGGCCCGGTACCCCGGACCCATCGGCGATTTGTCCAGTCTTGTAATCTGCGCCTTTGCTGCATCCTCCCAGTCGTGGAAGGAGGTATAGGCCACAGCCCAGCCCTGGCTTCCGGCGGTGGTCATAAATACGTGGTATCTTCCATCGTAGTGCACTATCGATGGATCTTTGACCCCGTAGTACTTTTGCGAGTCATCAGCTGGCGACAGGATCAATGGGTTACTGGACTCCCATTGAAATGTCGTCGCGTGATCAGGATTTGGTTGTTCAGTCGTTGCACATGCAGTCAGGCAGGTCGCACCAAGTGCCACGATTGCCGTGGAGATTCCCTTAAGATACTTTTTCTGTTCCGGTTTCATTCGTTTTACTACCATTCTCATACCAACTGTTATCCACTGTCGTCAGTGATCCATTAGCGATGATCAGACGACGTTACGTGAAGTACTTGTCGCTGCTCCGGCTGCCCTTCCACTGTCACGCGCACGGTGACCTGGCCAGGCTCTGTGCCCGCCCTGACGACAGCGACGACCCGGCCGTGAAAAGTCTTCTCGCGTCCGGATTGGAAGCTGCTGGCATCCATGGGGTTGCCATTTCCTACGCCGATAAGCTCAGCCGGCCCCTCCACTTGGATATCGACAATGCGATCATCATTTCGCGCGTAGATCGGCGTACCATTCTGGTCTGTGAGTTCGACGGATACATAGGCCAGGTCCAGGCCGTTTGCCCGCAGCATATGGCGATCTGTATATACTTTTGCCGCAGTCGGTGACCCTGCTGTCCGTAATTCCCAGATTCCGACCTCTCGTTCCTGGTTATAACCTACCGCCTTCAGCAATCCCGGTTGGTAGGGAACTGTATAGGCGGCCTTGTACTCCGATGCTTCCCCCACGGCTTTGCGCCCAAGGCTCCTGCCATTGAGGAAAAGTTCAACTTCGGGATACTCGGAATATACGAAGACGGTCAGGGTTTTTTTCTCCTGTCCCGGCCATGTCCAGCTCGGGTGGACGTCTTCCAGTGACCAATCCAGGTGGGAAGGCTCGATTCTGAAGTAGTGGCGATCAGGCAAGTCAGCTGTGCCTTCCGGCTGCTGGACAAAGGCCGAAATCGGGTTGAGTCCGGATTTCCAGAGTACTTCGCGATAATAGGCCGCGGGACGTTTCCGCCCCGCTGCGTCGATTTCGCCGCAGTACGCCAGATGCCAGGGATAGGGCCCGAGTTTCTGCCAGTCCTGGCTATAACCCATCCAGCCGATCCCGGCTTCGCCGAGGTAGTCGACTGACGTCCATACGAAGTCGCCAATCACCCAGGGCATGTCCTCGACGGTTTGCCAGACCTTGAAGGCATTCCTGGGCAGGGACTCGGAGGAATACATAACGCGGTCCGGATAATCGGCATGGTCGCTCTCAAACAGATGCGACCGGTAGTTGTATCCAGCCACATCCGTGACGGCGTACTGGTCCGCACTTTCGGGTGGGTCAATACTGACAGCCTGCGTAACCGGTCTGGTGGGGTCGAGTTCACGCACACGCTCGGCCAGTGCTTCTGCCGTCTCGATCCCCAGAGGCGTGCCCTGTTCAGGGATCTCGTTTCCTATGCTCCAGAACAGCACGCTGGGGTGGTTCCGACCGCTGATTACCATGCTGTCGATGTCTGCCTTCCAGTCAGTGGCGAAGACGCGCGAGTAGTCTTTTGCGCGTTTGTGCTTGTTCCAACTGTCGAAAGCCTCGTTGATGACGAGCATCCCCAGCTCATCCGCCGCGTTGAGTGTCGCCTGACTGGCGGGATTGTGCGCATTGCGAATAGCGTTGTATCCGGCCTGCTTCATCAAAAGCACTTTCCGTGCATCGGCATCCGGGAACCCGGCGGCGCCAATCATGTAGTTGTCATGGTGGATATTCCCACCCTTCAACTCAATATGCTTGCCGTTGAGGCGCAAGCCATTCTTCGCGTCCATCGTTATGCTGCGAATACCGAATCTTGTTCGACGCTCATCCACAACACGCCCATTAACCTGAACCTGCTGGACAAGGGTGTACAGATTCGGCTTCTCCAGCGACCAAAGGGATGGATCTTCGATGGATAAAGACAGCTCCCAAGGAGAGGGCTTGCCGGACAGGTGCCGCTTTTCTGCGCGCGTCGAGGCTACGAGCGCACCGGAACCATCGAGTATTCGCGACGAAAGGAGCGCGTCCCGGGCACCAGTCCTACAGTGATTGACCTGGGCACTCACCTTGACCTTGCCGACCTTATCTGTCGCAACTGGGGTGGTGACAAAGACGGAATCCGGATCGATATGAACGCAGTTCAGTATCTCCAGTGTAACTGGCCGGATAATTCCGGAACCGGCATACCAGCGGGATGACGGATCTTCATGACGCGCTCTCACGGCAATAACATTGCGTCCAGCCCGCACCTTGTTCGCCAAGTCAACCGTGAAGGCGGTGTAGCCATAGTGATGGGATGCCAGGTGCCGACCGTTGACCCAGATATCGGCATCCATATACACGGCGCCGAAATTAAGCCTTATGCTCTTCGCAGCCTCCTCCCCGGTCAGCGTGAACTGCCGGCGGTACCAGCCCGTTCCACCCGGCAGGTAGCCGGAATCCTGGCCGCTCTCCGCCTCGGGATCGAAGGGGGATTCCGTTCCCGCCCGATCCATGATCGACCAGTCGTGGGGAACGACAACCGTTTTCCACTTGCGATCGTCAAAATCCGTCCTCTCGGCACCTGCGGCATCTCCATTGAAGAACCGCCAGCCATGGGACAGTACCCGCTCTTCCGCGACCACATTTCGAGGTGCAAGGATCGAAAGAAGTCCAGTGACAATCACAACGCAGACAGCGGAGTAGGGACGGCAAGACCTCAATTCGGTAGACATCATGATCCTTCCCTCATTGCAGGAGTTCCGCGAGCTTCGGCTCCATCGCCTCGGCCCAGATCTCGTATCCCCTTACGTTCGGGTGCAGGAGATCGGGCATGATTTCCTTGCTCAACTTGCCGTCCCGGGTCAGGAATTCGTTATAGATTTCCTGATAGAAGATGGTCTCGTTGTCGGCGTAGCCGGAGATGATCCCGTTGATTTTGCGGTTGATCTTGCGCATCGGGGTGCCGGGTTCCGCATCCCGGGGGAAGACGCCCAGCAGCAGGATTTTGGTCTCCGGCAGCCGGCTGCGCAGTTCGTCCAGAACGGCGCGGATGCCGGCGGCGGTGAGTTCCGGTTGCTCCCGGCGGTGGCCGGTGTTGTTGGTGCCGATCATCAG
The DNA here is from genome assembly GCF_059834885.1 of Microbulbifer sp. SE14. Lineage (NCBI taxonomy): Bacteria > Pseudomonadati > Pseudomonadota > Gammaproteobacteria > Cellvibrionales > Microbulbiferaceae > Microbulbifer > Microbulbifer sp. SE14. The sequence goes on from NZ_JCBAJA010000011.1 coordinate 54,409, forward strand.
CACTGCGGCCTTGGGGTTTATGCCGTCCACTTCGCCGTGATGCAAACGCCAGAGCAGGTTTTCAGTCCTGTCGCCACTGAAGCCGAGGTTGACCGCGTTGCGCCCGCCGTAGAATTTCTCCCATACGGCCTTGCCTTCGTTTTCCCAGCCCTGGGTGATGGAGTCGCCGATCATCAACAGGTCCACATTGCCCTGCCCGATGCGCGCCAGCTTTTCCTCGTGGCGGGGCAGCCACCAGTCCCGCGACCAGTAGTGATCGAGTATCGCCGGGGTGACGGAGAGCTTGCGGTAGTCGGGGCAGGCCTGATTCGCCTCGCCTTTGCGGTCCAGGCGGACATTGGCCACGGCCGCCTGGCCGGCGCCGGCGACGCGCAGTTCGAAAGGCACGGATACCACAGAGAAATCGTCGCCTTGGGCCAGGCAGCTGAGCCCGACGCTGATATGCCGCCATCCCTGACCGGCCGTGGCCCGGCCCTCACTGGAGAGATCGAGCTTCCGCTCGCACTCGTTGCCACATCTCAGTACCAGTTCCAGGTCGCCCTTGTCGAGATCGTCCACCTTGAGGTCGAAGGACAGCACGCCTTCCGGAACATAGCCGGACAGATCCAGCGGATCGCCGTGGCGCAAGCTGAGATCGGCACTCCACGTATCCCGCCAGGTGAGGGTGAGGGCATCCTCCTGCACGTCCTTATCGCTGGTCACCACGGTGACGTGGCCGCTGGGCAGCTTGGCAAAGGCGCCGCTGAGCATCTGGGTCTGTTCGTACTCTTTGATCTGCACTCCCCAGGGCTGCAGCGGGCGACCGACGTACAGGGCGATGCTGTCGCTTTCGCCGCTGGTAAGGCCGGGAACCTTTTCCGCGAGCTTCTCAGGCCCCTGTTCCGCAGATTCGTAATCGAGGCCGTAGCCGTAGGCGAACAGCGGATCGTAGTCCGGGTGGTGGGGGTTCAGCCGCGCCTGCAACGGCAGTTTCGGCCAGGAAAACGGCAGCTTTCCCTTGAAGTCGAATTTGGGCTCGCCGTTTTCCTTGGCGAGAATCACATCGGCGACGCCGGCCCCTTCGGTACCCGGCAGCCAGGCGGCGACGAAGGCGTCGGAGGCGTTCAGTTCCGGATTGACCCACAGCGGACGGCCGGAGAGGAATACCGAGACCACCGGAATGCCCTCGGATTTAAGGGATTTCAGCAACTCCAGGCTCCGCTTTTTGCCCGCCTCGAACTCCAGCGTATTGAGGTCGCCCTGGCCCTCGGCATAGGGCCGCTCGCCGAACACGACTATCGCCACGTCGGGCTTCTGTTCGAAGCTGCCGTCGGCGGACAGCAGGGCGCTGCCGCCGGCCTTTTCCGCCGCCGATTTGATGCCGGCATAAATCGAGGTGGCCCCGGGGAATTTTTCGTTGGGAATGCCAGCACCCTGCCAGCTGACGCTCCAGCCGCCGGACTGCATGGCGATGCTGTCGGCGCCGTCGCCGGCCACCAGGATTTTCTGTTTCGGATTCAGAGGAAGGGTATTGTTGCTGTTTTTCAACAGCACCAGGCTCTCGCGCACTGCGCGCCGGGCGAGCGCCCGATGCTCCGGCGAGCCGACGATATCCTCGCGTCCGGCCAGCGCCCGCTCGGAGGGCTTTTTGTCAAACAGGCCGGCGCGCAGCTTGACCCGCAGGATGCGACGCACCGCGTCGTCCAGCCGCTCCTGGGAAATTTCCCCACCGTGCACCTGGGCCAGGGTGTTTTCGATCATTTTTTTCCAGTCGTAGGTGACCATCAGCAGGTCGATGCCGGCGTTGATCGCCTGCGGGCAGCTGTCGTTGGTGCAGCCGGGCACCTGGCCGTGGCCATTCCAGTCGCCCACCACCAGGCCGTCGAAGCCCATACGCTCTTTCAGCACGTCGGTGAGCAGGTAGCGGTTGCCGTGGTTCTTCTCGCCGTTCCAGGAGGAGAAGCTGGCCATTACCGTCTGTACGCCGGCCTGGATGGCGGCGGGGTAGCCGGCGTTGTGGATTTGCACCAGTTCTTTTTCGCCGATACGCGCATCGCCCTGGTCGTCGCCGCCGTAGGTGCCGCCGTCGGCGAGGAAGTGCTTGGCGGTGGCGATGACCCGGTCCTCATTGAGGAAACTCTTTGCGCCGGCTGTACCCTGCAGTCCCTGCACCAGGGCCGCCGCATACTGGCGCACCACCTCGGGATTTTCCGAATAGCTCTCGTAGGTGCGTCCCCATAAATCGTTCTGGGCCACCGCCAGGGTGGGGGCAAAGACCCACTCCACGCCGGTGGTGCGCACTTCGCGGGCGGTGGCCTCGCCGATGGCGCGCACCAGGTGCGGATTGCGTGCGGCGCCGAGGCCGATATTGTGGGGAAACAGGGTGGCGCCCACCAGGTTGCCGTTGCCGTGCACCGCGTCGGTGCCCCAGAAAACCGGGATGGCGGTGCCGCCGTCTGAGGTGTCCATGGACGCGTCCCAGAAGGCATCCGCCAGCGCCACCCAGTCGTCCGGCCCGGCGCCGTCCACGCGGTTGGGCATGGAGCCGCCGCCATTCAGGACCGAGCCGATGTGATATTTTTTTACCTCTTCCGGGGTGATCGACTGGATTTCCGCCTGCATTATCTGCCCGACTTTCTCCTCCAGGTTCATTTTTGCGAGCAGTTTTTCCACCTGGATTTCGATCTTCTCGTCGCCAGCCGGGCTTGCGACCTGTGGCCAAAGCCCCGGGCTTTTATCCGCCTGCGCCAGTCCCCAGCTCGCCGGGAGCAGCAGCGCTGCGCAGAGAAGACGGGCGGATATGGTTGATTTCTTCATGGGAACTTCCTTACAAAAACTTCTGCTCAATCGACCATCATTACAAAGCCGCCGTTGGCTGCCATGGAAATCTGCAGCATCTCGCTGGATTTCAATTGCACCTGGCCCGCGGCGAAGGGGCGCTCGCTGTCGTCGTACAGGTGCAGGGCACTGTTGCCGAGGCCATCCAGTTGACTGACATTTAATTGCAGTGTCTTTTCCTTTGCCTCGCCATTGATTCCGGCGATAAACCAGCGCTTGCCGCTGCGCCGGGCCAGCACCGCGTGTTCACCGGGAAAGCCGGCGAGCAGTCGGGTTTCGTCCCAGGCGGAGGGCAGCTGTTGCAGGTATTCGCGGTATTCCGCCGGCAGGGCGCGAATGGATTCCACACTGTCGGCGATATGCTGGATGCCGGATTCGAATACCACCGCCAGTGCCGCTTCGTGGGCATTGGTGGTGTGGCGCCCGGCAGGTGGCTGGGAAAAGATCGACGGCGTGTAGTCCATGGAGCCGATCACGTTGCGTGCGAAGGGCAGAATGGTGTTGTAGCGGGGCGCATTTTCGTCGTAATCGGTATCGGCGGAGAAGGTGTAAAACTCGGCACCGGGTACCGCCTCCATGCTCATCAGGTTGGGCCAGGTGCGCTGCCAGCCGCGGGGGATGGTGCTGCCGTGGAAGTTGACCAGCAACTGGAAATCCGCGGCGTCCTCGAGGATTTCCTGGTACAGGCGGATCATGTCCTGCTTATCGCTCTGGAAGAAATCCACCTTGATGCCGGCAACGCCAAGCTTGTGCAGCTTGGAAAATTCGGCGCGGCGTATGCTGCGTTCGTCCATGCGGTTGCGCGGCTGTTCGCCAATAAAATTGTGGCGGCCGCCGGAGTTGTACCAGAAGATCAGCCGGACCTTCTTCTGCTTGCCATAGGCCACCAATTGCTCCATGGCATCGTCGGCGATGGTGTTCCAATTGGTGTCGATGAGCGAGTAGTCCCAGCCCATCTCCGCAGCCAGGTCGATAAATTTCTTCAGGGTCTGCATATTCCGGCTGCTGTCGTGGTCCGTCAGCCAGCTCCAAGAGGAGACGCCTGGCTCTATCCAGTCGGTGTCCTCGACACGGCTCGGTTGCGACAGGTGGAAGACCAGGTTGCTCTCGACAATATCGGCGAGGTCTTCACCGGCGATCACAAAGCGCCAGGGCATTTGCCAGGGCAGGGTGGAGGCGGCGATGTTGCTGCCGAATCCCAGCGCGGAATCCTGTGACGGTGACGCTATGCGGTAGATGCCGTCTTCGGCCTTCGGCCGCAGGTGGGAGCCGTGGAAGTGCTCGTCCAGACCCGCTTCGTGGATCAGCAGCCAGGAGTCGCCCTTCTGTACCAGCGAGGGGAAGCCCCAGCCCACGCCCTGGTCCGCGAGCACCGCGGTGCCGCTTTTCACCTGCTGCCAGCGGGTTTCATAGGAGGGGTGGTAGATGGTGGTGAAGTCGTAGGGTTGTCCCCAAAAGCTCGGACCCTCTCCCACGTTGAACGCGGTTTTCTCTTCTACGAGCCGGTAGAATTGATCGCTTTTTTCGGGAAATACGTAGCGGAACGCGAGCCCGTCGTCGTAGGCGCGCAGTTCCAGGGTCATGGCCAGCTTGGTTTCACTGTCGGTGAATTCCAGTGCCAGTTCACGGTATTCGGCGTGGTTTTCCCGGCGCTTGCCGGCTACCAGCGTGTAGTTGTCCTCGCCACTGCGCTTTCCCTGCCGGTGAAACTTCACCGTGCGAGAGAAATCACTGACGATGGGATCGAGTGGTATGTCCCGGAAATTGTAGCTGTGAATTACCGGGCCCAGGGACGACCAGCCGAGCAGTTCGGTAGTGCCCTCTCCGCTGTGCAGCAGCATGCGGTATTCGAGCGCTTCGGCTTTGTTCTGCCGGACCTGTATCTCCCGGCTGCTGTCTGGGGATTGCAGGGACCAGTCGGCGGAAAGTGCCGGTGTGCTTAGCGCCAGGAACAAAGTTGTCGAGAAAGATCTTTTCATCATTTTTCCACTAGTTGTTAGTCCAAATACTGTCGGGCTCAGGCGGGTATTTTCTGTACCAGTTTTTCTCCCTTGTATTCCACCGATTGCGCCGCGTCGACGCCGATGCTTTTCGCCGCTGTAGAAGTTGTACCAGTCGCTGCCCGCGACCAGGCAGACCTTGCGGCTGCGCGCAATGTAGAAGCTGCTTCATAACTACTGCGCGGGCGCCTGACGGCGTTCGGCGGTGCTGGTGCGCCAGCCCGGTCGGCATCCTCATGTACTACTTGTACACTCCGGTGCCTCCGCTCCGGCGACCACCGCCAGCCACCCGCTCGCTACGTTATGAAACAGCTTCTAGGTCTTGCACTCTGTTCACCGGGACAGTCTTGCAAAAATGAAAAAAAGGGGCTCCAGTGAGCCCCGCAAACACCTGGTGGGGCAAAGCCAAAGGGGTATTTGGTTTGCACCACCTGGACGGGAGATTAGAAAGTCACCCTGACGCTGGCCGCGTAACGCACATCCTGGGAGTAGGTGTAGGCGTGCCGCTTGCCGATGTCACCCTGGTCCATCAGGCCGATGGTCTCTTCCCTGGTGATGTTGGCAGCTTCGAAGTTGACCGAGACGTTGTCGGTGATGTTGTAGCCCATGGAGAGGTCCAACTGGCCGTAGTCGTCGTTGTAGATGGGCACTCTCCAGCCGGCGCCATCATCCTTCCAGCCGTGAGCGTTTGCCGATACCAGGTACTCGCTACGCCAGTTCCAGGCCAGGCGGGCGTAGAAGCCGTACTTCTCGTACATGCCCACCAGGTTGTAGGCATGCTTGGATAGCCCTTCGAAGGGAAGATCGTCATAGGTGGAGCCATCGGTGTTGATCGGCTCCACGTTCTCCGGCACATCGGTTGTACTGTCGATATAGGTGTAGTTGGCCTGTACGCCGAGCCCGTTCCAGGGTTCCGGTAGGAAGTCGAAGAACTTGGTGAGGCCCAGTTCTGCACCCTGGATATCAGCAGTGCCCACATTTCCGGTCCAGGTGCTCACTACCGGGTAATCGAAGTCGTCGACGGTCGTTATCTCGATTACTGTGCGGAAGAAATCGGATACATCCTTGTGGAACAGGGTCAGGTGTGCCATTCCCCCGTTGTCGTCGAAATACCACTCGGCGGCCAGGTCGTACTGGTTGGCCCTCATTGGCTCCAGGAAGGGGTTGCCGTTTGCAGTCAGTGTGAGATCGACCAGGCTGGGATCGAACTCGCTCGCATCTTCGACCTGTTCCACACCTTCCTTCCAATCTGCCCCCAAAGACAGCAGCGCCTTCAGGTCACTGAAGTTGGGACGCCAGATGGCCTTGGAGGCTGCGAAGCGGAATATCAGGTCGTCGGCGGCGTGCAGGCGCAGGTTCAGGCTGGGCAACACATGGCTGTAGTCAGTTTCTCCTACCAGAGGGATATCTGGCTGCCAGAAGGGCTGTGTACCGTCGTCAAGGGTAAAGGTCGGAAAACTCAGCTGGCCGCTGGCGTTGTTTTCTGTACGCACATAGCGTACCCCAATGTTGCCGTCCAGCGGCATGGCCAGATCGTCGAAGGCGAAGTTCACTTTGGCGTAGATGGCCTGGGTGGTCTCCTTCTGGGTGTTGGTATTATCCACCGCGTCCAGGTCCAGCGCGTTGTCCCAATCGATAGTTGACGCACCGCCGGGCGTATTGTTGCTGATACGATCGGTTGTGGTGCGGAAGTCGCGCAACAGGGCCGGGTCTATCAAGTAAGCCGAGCCGGGGACGCTGATATCGCCACGCTGGAAGCCGCCGTAGGAGAAGAGTGTCAGGTCGGAGGGGTCGCTGATCTTTGGCAACGCACTGGTGGAGGGGTAGGGTTGCCAGCTATTGCCTACCTGCCAGGATTGGTAGCGCGCGGCCCAACTGGAGCTTTCGTGGTTGTCGGCGGTTTTTTCACTGAAGCGGGCGCCGGCCTGCACCGAGCGCACTATGCTGTTTTCGAAATCGTATTCCAGGTCCAGGCGCGCGGCCTTGGATTCGGCTTCGTTGTCTGCGGCCATGACCATCATCTGGCCGTAGCTATAGTTGGCGAAGTCGGTGAGAAAATCCGGGGCCACGAAGATCGACGGAGCGCCGCCCAGGTTGTCCACGGTCACGGACTGCGGGTATGTCACCAGGCCCAGGGTGTAGTCAACGGTTTCCCCGGTGGATGTTACATATTGAAGATCGGTTTTCACGCTCAGGCGCTCGGTGGCCTGCCATTCGGCACCGAATGAGAAGTCGCTGGTCTCGGAGGTGTTCTCCGAAAAGCGCGTGCTGGTACCGAAACCTATGCCGTTGCCCTGGGCGGTGGTGATGGTACCGGACTGCAATACCCCCTGGTCGTCATAAACCCAATCGTCTGCGCCCTTGACGCTGAGGAAGGTAGCCGGGTCGGCGGCGTCGGCGAAGAAGGCGGCTTCGTCCCAGTGTTGCTCATGCTTGGAATGGAAGGCGGTGAAATAGGTCTCGATGTCGTCGCTGGGCGCCCACTGCAGAGCCAGGTATTGGCCGCTGCGCTCGCGCTGGTAGTCGTTGCGGCGCCAGTCTACGCCGCGGGGGACCCAAACGGTTTGTCCCGCCTCGATATCATCGCGGGCCATATAGGGGCGGGTGTAGATATTGTCGGCGCGGCTGGACAGCTCGGAAAAGGAGACATCCACCAACAGGCCGAATTCGCCAAGGTCGGTTGCCCAGCGGTTGCTATAGAGAGCTGAGTACTCGCCGTTCGCCTCTTCGATCTGGTCTCCGTAGTTGCCCTTTGCGGTGAAACTGATCAGCTGGTCGTCGCTGTCGAAGGGCATGCGGGTGCGCAGGTTTACGATGCCGCCCAAGCCCCCCTCAATCATGTCCGCAGTCGGGCTCTTGAAAGTGTCGACACCGGCCATGAGCTCTGCCGGCACGTCGCCGAAGCTGAGGCTGCGACCATTACTGGCGGAGAATATATCGCGACCGTTCAGTTCTCCACGTACCTGACCCAGGCCACGTACGGCCACGCCCGATCCCTCGCCGGCGAAGTGCTCGGGGTCGCCCATATTGTCGTAGCGGGTTACGGTGACGCCGGGGACCCGCTGCAGCGCTTCAGCGATGCTGCGGTCCGGCAGCTTGCCGATATCGGTGGCGACGATCGAGTCCACGATCTGGTTGGAGTCGCGCTTGATTTCCTGTGCGGACAGGATACTGGCGCGCTGGCCGGTAACCACTACCTCTTCCAGTTGCTCCGCATCGTACTTGCTGTTCTCCTCAGCGACGTCCTCCTGCGCCACCGCCATTGCTCCCACGGCCATCAGCGAAATGCCGGAAGCCAGGCGGATATAGTGCGGCAACTTTTTCTTTGTGAATGCGTCATTATTTTTAAATTTCATTTTGTTTTCTCTCATCTGCAGGTTAATCAAGTTACCCCAAGACTCTTCTACTGGTGCTAAATCGACCTCCGTTTGACTGTTGATTAATGATCGGTCAGGGCGGACATTCCCATCTGCGCGTCGAAACCGTTTGTTTTCCTTTCTGGCGCAGGTTGCTGTCAGCATGAACGTTATCGTTGGGGGGCCGGAAGTTGCCCGGTACTTATCCGTACCCGGCATGAGCAAAAGACCCAAAAAAAGGAATAGCGAATCAGCTTCTATTTGCGCCGGATGAGTTCAACCAGGTATACGTCGTTTTCACGCAGTGGCAGGTTCAGGTTGAACACGCGCTCTTTGTCAATGCGAATATTCTTTTGCTGGGCGGGATTGCCCGTGGCCTGCGCCTTGAGTGCCTCCACCTGTGCCCCGGTAAGCTGTGCAGGAGATCCCATGTCAATGTAGGCGGTGTAAGCGTCATTCTGTCTATAGCCGACCTGGGAAATGCTGAGGGTGTAATGGCCTTCCTTCACTCCTTTTACCCGGATATCAACATCGCCCTTATCTTTGGCTGGCAGGTCCTGAACGTAGTACTGCTGATTGTTGATGTCCTCGGAAAGGGTGTAAGTGAAATCCCACAGCAACAACTGTACGTTGCCCTGTTCGTCTGTGGTCGCAAAGGACTGCGGATCGCTATTCAGCAGCTCTTGCGTTCCGAGTTGGTTCAAAAACTGATAGGCAAAGTAGGCGGGTTTCTTTATACCCTGGGTATTCATCAGGCCGAATCCGCCGTGGAAGGCTTCAAAGCGCGGCCCCGCCTCTTCGAAGATATCGGTGAAAACCCAGTAGGACATGGACTGTGCCGCGTCGCCCACCTGCTTCAGTTTCTGCAGTATGTAAGCCGCTTGGTGATAGCTGTCGTGAATCGGGTCGGCGGGGGTGTAGGATGAACTCCACTCGGTGTAATGGAGCTCCAAATCGGGCATGCTTGACTCGGAGATTTCCCGGCGGTTTTTCAATACATCGCCGCTTACAGCCCATTCATCCTTGGCGAGCACGGTGCCGGTGGTGCCAAATTCATCGAGAAACCCCTGTTGCACGCCATAGGCGTGAGAGCTGACGAAGTCCAGCGGTACCTTGTTTTCATCGGCGTAGGTAATGATTTCCGGAATCCAGGCCGCGCCCGCCGTTGCGGGGCCGCCTACGCGGTAGCGACTGTTTACACTTTTGATGGCGTGCGCGGCATGGGCGTAAAGCTTGAAGTACTCCGCCTGTGACCCTGCCCAGAAACCGTCCAGGTTGGGCTCGTTCCACACCTCAAAATACCAGCTGGCCACTTCCTCGGCGCCATAGCGCTCAGTCCAGTGTTCGGCGAGTTTTCTGACCAGGTTTTCCCATTTTTCGTAACTGCGTGGCGGTGTGACATTGCCGCGCCACCAGAAAACGGTTTGATCGCCACTGGCCAGGGCCGAAGGCATAAAGCCCAGTTCTACGAAGGGCTTCATACCGATGCTGAGGATATAATCGTAGAGGGCGTCTATATACTGAAAGTTGTATTGCTCCTTGCCCTGGCCGTCTATGCGGTATACCGCCATATCATCGGTGAGCAAGCCGTGCATGCGGATGTAACGGAAACCGGCATCCCGCCTGACTTGTGCCAGCTGCTGCTGCCAGTCCGCACGCAACCCCTCATTGGCCCGACCGGCCCCTATGCTGGCATTGAAGAATTGGTTCAGGTTTCCCAGTGCCTCATTGACATCGACGGTGATGGTGCGCTCTTGCGCCAAAGTGTTGATGGCCGGTAATAAGACATAAAGCAAGCAGAGTTTGGAAACGATTCCGATTCTCATGAGCAAGGCTCCTGCTCCGCCAATGCTGTACCCTGCGTCCCCGGGCTATCTGACTCGAACGGGCTGGTGTTGTGGCTGGGGCAAAGGGGGGCGGCTGACCCGCCACCGCTGCTGCTCACTAGGATTGGACGGCCGCAATGGGCCAAGGCGCCGGCTCTGCTCATGATCGCTCTCTGAAGGCTTATTGTTATGTTGGATATGGACCTGTAACCCACAGGGGGTTTGGGCCACTGCCAGTAATAAACCTATTGAAAACAGGGACTTAACCGGTAATGCTATTCCAAGAAAGCTTATCAAATTGCAGAAAGTTGCAGTTTTTCCTGTATAAGTTGAAGTTTGCCACAGGCGTTTTGTCACAGGCGTTGTGGGCGATACTGCCGCCGCCAGGCTCGCGCAGTCGTTGTGAAACGGCTTCCGGGAAATCAGTGTGTCTGACCCCTGCCGCCGCAGGAGTCAGGTCATAAAGGCTTTTGAAGTTCTGGGGGGCAGCCGTACTCTTCCTTGAACAGCTTATTGAGGTGGGAGGCGTTCCTGTAACTCACCGAATAGATGCTGCCGCCACCAGGCGCGCAGTCGTTGTGAAACGGCTTCCGGGAGATCAGTGCGTCCTGTCCCCTGCCGCCACAGGGGTTTGGTCATAGAGGCTTTTGAAGTTCTTGGGGGTGCAGCCGTACTCTTCCTTGAACAGCTTGTTGAAGTAGGAGACGTTCTTGTAACCCACCGAATAGGCGATCTCGGCAATGCTCGCCTTCTCCTTTTCCGCCAGCAGGCGTGCGGCCTCGGTCAGGCGCAGCTTGTTCAGGTAGCCGGTAAAGGTAAACCCCAGCTCTGTCTTCAGTATGTCGTTGATCTTGGTTCGATTCACGCCAATAGCCGCGACCATGGTATCCAGATTCAACTCGGCGTTGGCGTACTCTGTGCCCATAAAACGCAGGATATCCTCTCTCTCCCTATCGCGCAGGGGTTCCACCGAGAGCTGCTGGTAGGCCACCAGGGGCCGATCCTTCTGGATTTTGCTTCTCAGGTCGTGAATCAAAGCCTGTGTGTGCTGGCGAAAAAACCAGACTCCATAGGAACTCCAGGCCAGGAGCAGAAAGGCCCCCAGGGAATACATATAACTCCAATCGCGTCCGTGTAGTTCCAACTCATGCAGCTGCACCCTGGATGGTGCTTCCATGGGGCTTTGATAACTGGAACCGAACTGAATTTGGCGTACCTGGTCAAGTTTGTATTCCGTCATCGACAGCTTGAGCTGGTACCTGTCCAGCCACCATTGCGGTGTTTCAAGGCGGGTCAGGTCCAGCTCCACTCGGTTCCAGTCTTCATCGCAGGAAAAAAACGCTATAGGAGAACGATAGCTCAATAAATCATCGGGATTGGTGGTCTCCTCCTCCACGGTCGAAGCGATGAAGACAAGCACATTGGAGGGTGAGCACTTGGCCGAAAACGATAGGCTAGAAAATGCGGACAAATCCGCAAACCTCGGCTGCCCCGCCCGGTCCTTGAACAACAATGATACCGACGCGTAAGGATACTGCGCCTGTTGGGAAAGGTTTAGTTCGAAATCCAGGCTGTAGTGTGCATCGTTGATTTTTACTGTGGAAAGCCCGCCCTGATAAATATCTGTGTAGGGCTCGGCAACCCAGGAGAGTTCACTTGCTTCCGCTGGCAGGAGTGGAACATGCAGGAAAGTGCGCTGCACACACAGGTAAGTCACCAGGGCGCTGGTCAACAGTAAACCCAGCAGGCCCAAGGACGCTTTATTATAGAAATTCAGCATGTCGGGGGATCACGGGTTACCAAGGGTAGGGCGAGGAGCCAGCGATTCGACCGGCGCACTAGGCAGCCGCCCTGATGATGCCACTGTTGGGTTGTAACCAAGCAGAGAAGGAGATCCGTCAATTGAGTATCTGGGATGGGTCATCATTGGAGCTGCGATGGCTGTACTTATCCATTCTACTTGCGGGACCGGCATCAGTTAGCCAGTCTCGTTATCCCTGTAAATGTTTATTTTAATGGTGATAAAACCATATTGTCATATAAAATGCTATTGCATTTTGTGACTATTGAATAGGGCGTGGTCAAGGTGAAGGATGGCTTGTTCATTGTCCGTGGCGCTGTTGCGATGGTGAGCTGGCGCGGGCACTCGACAGCCTGGACCAGGCACTGGCCGGTGAGCGTATCGAGCGAAAGATGTTGCGGATTGTCCCGGATAACCTGGAGCAGGAGATACACAAGCCCGTCAACGAAAACGCATCCATTCCGGCGGAGGAAGAGGTGATCCGCATCTCGCTGGAGCAGTCTCTGAACCCGCCGCCGCGTGTAACACGGACTCGACAACTACGCCGAGCGCTTCGAGAGTCAGGACGGAGACGGCTTGTCCCTGCAGGCCCTGCCGAAGGGCTGGAGCGTGTTTATCGGGTTCTACGCCGACTGGTGTGTGCCCTGCAAAAAACAGGAGCAGGCGCTGGCGCGCTATGCCGTGCACAGAGACCAGCAGCAATATGTCGCGGAAGCCTGATTCGATTGCCGGGCGAACGCCAGATTCAACCGCTGACGCGGTGCCAGTACCGCTTACAGCTCTCTCACCCAGATATTGCGGAAACTCACATAGTCGTTGTGGTCCTGCAGTGCGATGGGCGCGCAGCCGTGGGCTTCATACTCGGGCTCGCCTATCCACTCGGTCTTGCCGAGTATTTCCACATGGTTCTGGACAAGGACACCATTGTGCAGGACCGTGACAACTGCCGGCTCCACAAGCTTCCCTCCCTCAAACCGGGGCGCTTTGAAAATGATATCGTAAGTCTGCCATTCGCCCGGCGGGCGCATGGCATTCACCAGGGGAATATGCTGCTTGTAAACGGAGGCCGCCTGGCCGTTGGCATAAGTCGGGTTCTCATAGGAGTCCAGGATCTGGACTTCATAGCGCTCCTGCAGGAACACGCCACTGTTATTGCGCTGCTGGCCTTTGCGGTCGCCAAATCCGGTGGGTGTCCGCCACTCGAGGTGCAGTTGCACATCACAGAATTCGCGTTTGGTCCGTATATTGCCCTTCCCCGGCGCTACCGTGAGAATTCCTTCCTCGAGAGTCCACTCCACCCCGCCGCCGGCGGCGGATTCCCACTGCGACAGATCCTTGCCGTCGAACAATACCCGCGCATCCGAGGGTGGGGCATCCGCTGGCGCCTTGACGATAGCCGGTACCGGCGCCCACACTTCGGATTTCTGCGCCAGTTGCCAGGGCTCCAGCGCCTCGTCCGCTGAATCGGCGTGGCAGCCCGACACTGCGAAAATTAGCGGGGCGGCCAGGGATACTGCCATTGAACTGAAGACGCGGACTGGATGATTTCTCACGGGAATTTGTTGATTATCTTTTGGTTGCTATTTCAATCAGGTGGCCCAGGCTCGATCACCCTCGGCGTAGGGTATGCAGCCGTCATAGTGGCCTGGTATCGCCGAGTAACGAAGCACCTGGGTGGCACCGACCTGCGATGTGAAGAAACCGAACAGGGTGAGCTGTTTGATCATGGTGAAGTAGTGCGGGTCGGATTGATTGGTATTGTGCCGCCGGGCCTCGCGGTCCAGTTCCGTGAGCAGACCCTGTCTGTCTTCGCGGCTCAGTTCCATAAAGGCGGCACCGTAGGTTTCCCGGCTGCTGGTCTGCAGCTGGGTAATGCCGCGATGGAAAATGGCCCGGTCCTGCTCGCTGTAACAGTCGTTCACCATGGTTGCCATAAACGTTCCTACCTGGGCATCCTTCGCGCCGGGTGTATCCGTCCGCGGAATGATGGTTTCGGCCACCTCATCCAGGAGCGCGATATCGGCCGGGTCAAAGTACTCACTTTTGGGCTCGCTTCGGGATGGTTCCCTGCGTGCACAGCCTGACAACAGCGCAGTTCCACCGATAAATGCGGTGCCAGTGGCGGCAGCGATCATTTTCAACAGTTCACGTCTGTTCATGGTCACAGGTTGCCTCTTTTAAGTTCTTCCACCGCGTAGTTGGCTGCGCGGGCGGTTATTGCCTTATAGGTCAGGGAGGGGTTCACGCAGGATGCGGAGGTCATGCAGGCGCCGTCGGTAACGAAAACGTTGGGCGCATCCCAGACCTGGTTATAGGCGTTGAGTACGGAAGTCCTGGGATCGCGCCCCATGCGCGCGGTTCCCATCTCGTGGATGCCCTTGCCCGGCGCATAGTCGCCGTTAAATCCGCGCACCTTCTTGATGCCCGCGGCTTCGAGCATCTCCACGGCGTCCTGCATCATGTCCCTGCGCATGGCGATTTCGTTCTCGCGTATTTCCACATCCATTGCCAGTACCGGTAACCCCCACTTGTCCTTGACGTCGCGATTCAGGTAAATACGGTTTTCGTGGTGGGGCAGCATCTCACCAAAGCCGCCCATGCCGATCTGCCAGCTGCCCGGCTCGCTCAGGGCATTCTTCAGGTCGGCGCCGATGTTCATTTCGGCCACATCCCTGCGCCAACCCTGCCTGCTGGCCGCACCCTGGTAGCCAAAGCCGCGCAGGTAATCACGCTTGTCGCCGTTCCAGTTGCGGAACCTGGGTATATAGAAGCCGGTGGGGCGGCGGCCGAAGTAGTACTTGTCCAGGTAGCCCTCCACCTCGCCGTTGGCGCCTACGTGCAGGTGATGGTCCATGACATTGTGACCCAGCTCGCCGCTGCTGCTGCCCAGGCCGTCGGGCCAAATGTCCGTGGCGGAGTTCATCAACACCCAGGTCGAGTTGAAGCTGGAGGCGTTGAGGAACACGACGTTGCTGGTAAATTCATAGGTCAGATTGGTTTCCGCATCGAGTATCTCCACACCTCGCGCACGTTTTTTGTCCTTGTCATAGAGTATCCGGCTCACGATCGAAAAGGGGCGAAGGGTCAGGTTTCCGGTCTTCATGGCCGCCGGAAGGGTGGAAGACTGGGTACTGAAATAGGCGCCGAAAGGGCAGCCCAGCCAGCACTTGTCCCGGGCCTGGCAGTGTACCCTGCTCTCTTCCGGTTTGGACCGGGTGAGGTTGGCGGTGCGGCCCATGATCAGGTGGCGCTGGCCCTTGAAAGCCTTGCGGATTCGCGCGGCGACATCCTTCTCCACGCAGTTCATTTCGAAGGCGGGCTGGAACTGGCCATCCGGCAAAACATCCAGGCCGTCGCGGTTTCCACTGATACCGGCAAAGCGTTCCACATGGTCGTACCAGGGCGCCAGGTCATCGTAGCGAATAGGCCAGTCTACAGCGATGCCTTCGCGCAGGTTGGCTTCGAAATCCAACCGGTTAAAGCGATAGCTCTGGCGCCCCCACAGCAGTGAGCGGCCGCCGACATGGTAGCTGCGGAACCAGTCAAAACGCTTATCCTCCACATAGGGAGACTCCTTCTCGTCGGCCCACATGCCGTAGGTGGATTCGTTCAGCGTGTACTCGCGCTTCAGTACCGGGTGGTCTTCCTTCATTTTCTGGGTGGGTGTGTCCCGGTGCGGGTAATCCCAGGCTTCCTTGTGGGCGTTTTTGTAGTCTTTGACGTGCTCTATATTGCGCCCGCGCTCGAGCAACAGAACCTTGAGACCCTTTTCGGTAAGTTCTTTTGCCGCCCATCCACCGCTGATTCCGGAGCCGACGACGATAGCGTCGTAATGATTGTTCATCGCCATTGTTATATCTCCTTTATCGTGCTATCCATGAAAGCGATCCTGGAAAGCCGGGAATACAGCTATCGCAATCGGATATGAATGACACTAATCAAGGCTTTAGACATCACAGATTTGTATCGCTGATTTCAATGATGCGATATTCCCCTCCATATTCTCCCGTGTCGGGATAAATTCCTGGGCAATGTAGCCGCCGAAGCCGGTTTCCCTGATTGCGCGGACAATGGCCGGGTAGTTGAGCTCCTGGGTTTCATCTATTTCATGGCGACCCGGAACGCCGGCGGTGTGGTAGTGCCCGAAGTATTGGTGGTGATCGCGAATGGTGCGGATGATATCGCCTTCGCTGATCTGCATATGGTAGATATCGTAGAGCAGCTTGAAGTTGGGGGAATCCAGCCGTTTGCACAATTCGATTCCCCAGGCCGAGTTGTCGCAAAGGTAGTCGGGGTGGTCGATCTTGCTGTTGAACAACTCCATCTGCAGGATGACGCCGCGTCTTTCCGCCTGTGCAAGAATTCTCTTGAGGCCCCTGGCGGCATTCTCCAGCCCGGTTTCCGGGTCCATCCCGCGGGCATTGCCGCTGAAGCAGATCAGGTTGCGGTAGCCGGCCTCCGCCACCAGGTCAATATGCTTTTGATAGCTGTCAATCAGCCGGCCGTGAAATTGCTTGTTCCCCCAGCCGTTCTCCAGATTGATTTCGGCACCATTGCACATGGAGGAGTCAACCCCTGCGCGCTTGAGCACTGGCCAATCCTTCGGTCCAACAAGATCAATGGCGGCGAAGCCCAGTTGCTTGACCACCGCACACAGATCTTCGAGCGAGAGGTCACCGTAGGTCCAGCGGGAGACGGAGTGGTTGATATTGCCTTTCAGCTTCGCCGGCGGCGGGCTGCTTGAGCTGGCCAGTGCGTTCAGGCTTAAAGTGCCGGCGGCACCCGCGCCCAGTGTGCCCGCGGCAAGGTTGCGCAGCAGGGTGCGCCTGGTCGGATTGAAGGACATTTCAATCGGTCTCCTTCGGGAGAGCCAGCTCAGAGGTTGCTTCTTCCCCCTCCGACCCCTTTTCTCTATTGAACGTCAAGGTGAAGATCGCAAAGACGGCCAGGGAGAATGCCGCGGGGAATATCCAGATGTTTTTCCACAAGTGGCCGTCCGCCAGGGTAAAGTGTTCGGTAATCTGTCCCGCTACCCAAAAGCCGATAAGCATACCCACGCCATAGGTGGCCAGGGTGATCATGCCCTGGGCGGAACTCTTGAATTGTTCTCCGGCTTTGGAGTCGGTGTAGATCTGGCCCGACACAAAGAAAAAGTCGTAGCAGATGCCGTGCAGGGCGATGCCGAGGATCAGCATGAAGGTGAGGTTGTCGGCATCGCCAAAGGCGAACAGGGCGTACCGCAGGGCCCAGGCGAGCATGCCGATAAGCAGCGTCAGTTTGATGCCGTAGCGCTTGAGAAATATCGGCAGCGCCAGCATGAACAGGACTTCGGAGACCTGGCCGATGGTCATTTTCCCGGTGGCGTTTTCAACCCCGATTTCCGTCAGGAACGGATTGGCGTTCTGGTAGTAGAAGGCGAGGGGGATACAGATCAGGACTGACGAGAAAAAGAAGAGTGCAAAGTTGCGGTCCTTCAGCAGGCCCAGGGCGTCCAGCCCCAGCGCATCGCGAAGCGCCGGTTTTCCACCCTGTGCCGCGGCGGGCGGTGTCCGGGGCAGGGTGAAGCTGAATATCCCCAGCGCCAGGGATGCCAGTGCACACATAAGGAAGGTGTTTTTCAGCAGGCCTGCGGCAATCGCCTGCTGGGAATCCCAGGAGAATCCATAGCTGATGGCCAGTCCCGCGACAATCCAGCCTATGGTGCCCCAAACCCGGATTTTGGCAAAGTCCCTGGCGGGGTCATCCATTTGCCGGAAGGCGACGGAGTTGACCAGCGCCAGGGTGGGCATATACAGGATCATATAGGCCAGCACGAAGGGGTAGAAGCTGGCGAAATCCCCGGCGCGATGGAGCTGGTACATCAGGGCCGCGCCGGCCAGGTGGAGAATGCCGAGTATCCGCTCGGCATTGAAATAGCGATCCGCGATCAGCCCGACAATAAAGGGGGCGATGATCGCGCCCCAGGATTGCGTCGCAAAGGCCATGCCGGTCTGGCTGCCAGTGGCGTTGAGGTTGTGGGCCAGGAAGGTGCCCAGGGTGACGAACCATCCCCCCCAGATAAAGAACTGGAGGAACATCATGGTGCTGAGGCGTATTTTTATAATATTCATGATGACTGCCTACGCTGTTTGTCGGAGATGTTGTTTTCGTGTAACTAATCACCCCTGTGGCACTGAGCCGAGGCCTGGGCGGCCCTGCTGCCGGTGGCCGTCCGGGACAAAGCCTCATCGGTCTGTTTGCCAGCCGCAGACGCTTTTCCCGGACGGCCCCCGGCATCAGGGCCTTCGCATCTGGCTCAGGTATTCTGTTCCGAGTCCCGAGTCCCGAGTCCCGAGTCCCGAGTCCCGAGTCCCGAGTCCCGAGTCCCGAGGGAGTGAGTAGTTACCGCTAATCTACCAAACCCAATATCCGTCGATTCCGCTGCTCACTGGTGTTGCCACCGGCAAAGTCGTCAAAGGAGTGCGCGGCCCGGTTGATCATCTGTTCCTTGATGAACGTCGCTCCCTCGGCCGCCCCCTGTTCCGCGTCCTTCAGGCAGCACTCCCACTCGAGCACCGCCCAGCCCTCGAAATTGTACTGGGTCAGTTTGCTGAAAATACTCTTGAAGTCCACCTGGCCGTCGCCCAGGGAGCGAAAGCGGCCGGGGCGGTTGACCCAGTCCTGATAGCCGCCATAAACGCCGGCGCGGCCGTTGGGGTTGAACTCCGCATCCTTGACATGGAACATACGGATGCGCTCGTGGTAGCGATCGATGAAATCCAGGTAATCGAGCTGCTGCAGGACGAAGTGGCTGGGATCGAAAAGGATGTTGGCCCGGGGGTGGTGATCCACCGCGTCCAGGAAGCGCTCAAAAGAGGCGCCGTCGTGCAGGTCTTCGCCCGGGTGGATCTCGTAGCAGAGATCGATGCCGGCGTCATCGAAGGCGTCGAGGATCGGCCGCCAGCGCCGCGCCAGTTCCGCGAACCCCTGCTCCACCAACCCCGCCGGGCGCTGGGGCCAGGGGTACACCAGATGCCAGAGCAGGGCGCCGGAAAAAGTGGCGTGGGCTTTCAGCCCGAGGCGCGCGCTGGCTTTGGCGGCAAGCAGCAGTTGCTTCACCGCCCAGTCGGTGCGCGCGCGGGGGTTGCCGTGCACCGCGGGCGGCGCGAAGTTGTCGAACAGTTCGTCGTAGGCCGGGTGCACCGCCACCAGTTGGCCCTGCAAATGGGTGGACAGTTCGGTGACCTCCATCCCGGCTTCGGCCACCAGGCCCTTGAGGTCGTCGCAATAGTCCTGGCTCTCCGCGGCGAGCTCCAGGTCCAGGCAGCGGGGATCGTTGCTGGGCACCTGTACACCGCGATAACCGAGGGAGGCGGCCCAGTGGCAGATGTCCCTGAGGTTGTTGAACGGCGGCTGGTCGCCCATGAATTGGGCCAGGAACAGGGCCGGGCCCTTGATTCCGGAATCGGTTGTGCTCATGCCACTGCTTCCTCTGCCGCCGTATCTGCCAGCGCGACCCAATTGCCGTTGCTCGCCAGCATGGCCTCGATAAACGCCATGCCGCGCACCCCTTCTTCTATACCCGGCAGGTCGCCGGGGCTGTTGTCTTGTATCGCCGCGGCGAAATCCCGGTACAGGTTGGCCATGGCCTCCAGGTAGCCCTCCGGATGCCCGGCGGGCAGGCGCAGGCCGCTCAGGGCGCGGGGGTGCAGTTGCCCGCGGTCGCTGCCTGCGCGCAGGATATGCAGGCTGCCGTCGGCCTCGCGGTGGAGCAGGCTGTTGGGCTCCATCTGCCGCCACTCCAGCCCGCCTTTCTCCCCGTAGAGGCGGATACTCAGGCCGTTTTCCTCGCCGGCACACACCTGGCTCGCCATCAGCACGCCGCTGGCGCCGCCGTCGGTGCGGAACAGGGCTGCGCCGTCGTCGTCCAACCGGCGGCCCTGGATGTGGGTACGCAGTTCCGCGTTCAAATGCGTGATCCGCTGGCCGGCGATGAATTCCGCCAGGCCGAAGGCGTGGGTGCCGATATCCGCCATGCAGCCGCTGGTGCCCGCCTGTGCGGGATCGGTGCGCCAACCGGCCTGCTTGTTGCCGCTGGCCTCCAGATCGCCGGCGAGCCAGCCCTGGCAGTACTCCACGTAGATCTTGCGCAGGCGGCCCAGTTCGCCGGCGCGCACCATCTGCCGCGCCTGGCGCACCAGCGGATAGCCGAGGTAGGTGTGGGCCAGGGCGTAGCGGCAGTTGCCGGCGGCGAGCACGCTTTGCAGGCGCTGTACCTCCGCCAGTGAAATGCCCGCGGGTTTTTCGCAGAAGACGTGGAAGCCGGCGCTGAGAGCCGCCTCGGCGACGGGTACGTGCAGCTGGTTGGGGGTGGCGATGGTGAGCGCGTGCATGCGCTCGGACTCCGGCAATGCAGCCTCGGATTCGAGCAGGCTCTGCCAGTCCGGGTAGACGCGGCTGGCGGGCAGGTCCAGGCCGCTGCCGGTGCGTCGGTTGTTGCCCCGGTCGCGGCTGAAACTGCCGCACACCAGTTGGATGCGCCCGTCGAGGTTGGCTGCAGCCCGGTGCACCGCGCCGATAAAGGCCCCTTCGCCGCCGCCGATCATTCCCAGGCGCAGTTTGTTGTCGGGCTGCTTCACATTGTTCTCCTTATTGTCGTCCGACCGCTGCGGCCGGTCCGCTTCCGGACTGGAGCAGGGTTTGTGTTAGTCAATGTAACGGGTTACATTTTCCCCTGTCAAGGTATACACGGATGCATTCGGCGCCGGATTGGCCCTAGGAGGCTCACTGCGCCTGTGTTATCAAGAGGTGAAAATCTGCCCGGTGTCACTCTACAGGCGGATAGTGTGGCCGGAGAAGTTGAAGGAGGGGCTCCCGTCTATGTCGAATATTCGTACCGTGGCCAGGTTGGCCGGCGTATCCGTCGCCACGGTTTCCCGCGCGCTGGCCAAGCCGGACCTGGTATCTCCGCGCACGCGCAAGAAAGTACTCGCCGCGGTGGATGAGGCCGGTTACAAGCCGAATCTGATGGCTGTGCAGTTCCGCTCCCGCCGCACCCACAATCTGGTGGTACTGGTGCCCACCATTGCCAACCCGTTTTTCTCGCGGGTGATTACCGGTATCCAGCAGCGTGCCCGGGAGGCGGGTTACCAGGTGTTGTTGTGCAATACCCTGGGGCGCGAGGATACGGAGCGGGATTACGCGCGTATGGTGCAGAACTTCCAGGCGGACGGGGTGATCCAGCTGCGCGCCTTCGATCCCTTTGCGGCAGGGCAGGATGAGGAGTCCGGCACCGCCGGGTTGCCGCCGCTGGTGAATGCCTGTGAAGTGATGAGCGATTGCCGCTATCCGTCGGTGCAGCTGGACAACCGCGCCGCGGCGCGGGCGATGACGGACCATCTGGTGCGCCTGGGGCACCGGCGTATCGGCCTGATCAAGGGGCCGCAGCGCAGTCCGCTGACGCGGGATCGCGTTGCCGGTTACCGCGAGGCGCTGGAGGCGGCGGGGATAGACTTCGAGGAATCGCTGCTGTGCCCGGGGGATTTCTCGCTGCAGTCCGGGCACCGGGCCGCGGGCACCCTGATTACTCGCGACAACCCGCCCACCGCGATTTTCTGTGAGAACGACGAGATGGCCATCGGCGCCATCCAGCGTATCAAGCAGGCGGGGCTGCGGGTGCCGGAGGATATTTCGGTGGCAGGCTTCGACGATATCGCCTTTGCGTCCTACAGCGACCCGCCCCTGACCACTATTGCCCAGCCGGCGGAAGAATTCGGAGCCGCCGCCGCGCAGCTGCTGATTGATCTGCTGGAGACGGGGCCTGGCGCGGAGCCCGCGCGGGTGGTATTGCCCTACGACCTGAAAGTGCGCGACAGCACCGGCCCCGCGCCTTGAGGCGCAGCATGCATCCCCTGGAGGGTTGTGGGTCTGCTTGAAACCGGTTACATTTTCCGGGGTGAATGAGGCCGGGAATCACAGCCGGCCCCTGCGAAGCTCGGTGGCAAGACAAAGACAATAAAAACGACCAGGGATGATCAACATAAGCGCAAACCCTGCCCGCGGTGCCGGCCTGTGCCGTACCGCCAACTTCATCCTCCCCCTGTTTGCGGGCGGGCCGCCGCGCTCCGCCGTATTCCCCGTTTCCCCCAATCCGTTGCGCCCGCGGGCGTCCAGTGCACGCCTCTGTGCAGGAGATAAATCATGAGCAGATCCATCAACCGCCGGGAATTTCTCACCATGACTGCCGCCGCCCTCGCCGTCAGTGCCTGCGGCCGGCCGCTCGCTACAGACGCCACGGAAGGGGAGACCGGCAGGGGGGGCGCCTTGGAAGTGCCCACCGTGCGCGGGGTGCAGTTGTACACGGTGCGCTCGCTGATGCAACAGAGCGTCTCCGCCACCCTGGAGGCCCTGGCGAAAATCGGTTACCGACAGGTGGAGTTCGCCGGCTATTTCGGCAAGCGACCCGCGCAGCTGCGCAAAATCCTCGCCGATGAAGGACTCGCCGCGCCGGCGGCGCACCTGCAGTTGTCGCAGCTGCGCGAGGAGTTCCCCCGACACCTGGAGGCGGCGGTGGAAGTGGGACACCGCTACCTGGTGCTGCCATGGATCGACGAGAGCGAGCGCAGCGAGGATGGCTACCGCCGCCTGGCGGACGATCTCAACCACTGGGGCGAAGCCTGCCGCGATGCCGGCCTGGTGATGGCCTATCACAACCACGAATTCGAATTTGCGCCCAGCGGTGATTTCCTGCCCTACCACTGGCTGCTGGATAACACCGATCCAGCGCTGGTCAGCTTCGAGATGGATCTATTCTGGGTGCGCAAGGCGCAGCGGGACCCGCTGGAGTATTTCCGCAAATACCCGGGCCGCTTCCCGCTCTGGCACGTCAAGGACATGGATACCGCGGGAAATATGGTGGACGTGGGTGCCGGGGTCATCGACTTCCCGCGGATTCTCGCGGCGGCGGAGCAGTCCGGTTACCGCTTCGGCTTCGTGGAGCACGACCAACCCAAAGACCCGCTCAAGTCCGTCACCGCCAGCCTCGGCGCGGCGCGGGCCTGGGGTAGGGGCTGAGAGGGAAAGCGGCCATGGACAGAAGGACCGCGTTGAAACAGCTGATGCTCGCCGCCGGCGGCCTCGCGATTCTGCCGCTGGCCGAAGCGTCCATTGGAACAGCTTTGGTCCATTGTGATCGGCTCCGGCATGAGCGGCGGCTACGCGGCAAAGGAACTGTGTGAAAAAGGGGTGAAAACCCTGGTGCTGGAGCGGGGCAGGAGTGTCATCCACAACCGGGACTACCCCACCACCAACATGATGCCCTGGGAGTTCAAGCACCACGGGGGAAATCCCCGAAGACATACGGCGGCAGAATCGCCGCGAGGTGAATGCCCGCAAGGCGCAAGGCTATAAAAGCCACAGGGACAGTTGGCGCCGACAGAACAAGTCGGAGAATAAAAAGCCGGAAGAATAATAAAAAACAGCAACAGAAAAATGGAAAGGAGAGAGAAATGGACGATATGGGCGATGTTCCCGCCATGGATCGGCGGCATTTGCTGCGCCGTGCCGCATTGACCCTGGGGTTGGCGGCCATTTCCCCTGCGGTCAGCGCCGCGGTCCTGGACGCCGGCGGCAAGCCCGCGCCGCGGCGTTTTTCCTCCGCACACCTGGAGCTGGCGGGTGAGCTGGCGGAGATGATCATTCCCGCCATCGACGCCCCCGGCGCCATCGCCGCCGGTGTGCACCACTTTATCGACGCCACCGTCGGCCGCTTCACCGACACCCACCGCGCGCGCTTCGTGCGCGGCCTGGAGGAGGTCAACGCGCGCGCGAGTGTCGAGGTCAGCAACGGCTTCCTGCGCGCCGACGCCGCCACCCGAGAGCGCGTAGTGGCACAGCTGGACCGCGAGGCCTTCGGTAGCGCCGGCAGGAACACCTTCTTCCGCGAGTTCAAGGAGCTGGCCCTGATCGGTTACTACGCCTCGCAGGAGGGCGCCGGTCGGGATCTGGCCTGCCTGCCGGTTCCGGGAGACTACTGCGCGCCGCTGGCGGAACCGGACGAGCGTCCCTGGGCAATGGAATAACCTGTTTGCAGTAGATACGCTGGCGATAGTCCCGCCGGAGAGTTTGCGACCGGCGCAATAAAAATCAGCTGCGGAAAAGACTCTCTACGGCGCCACAGTGACCGGCGCCGGTGTCGCCGGAGGTCGGGCTGCGAAGGAGCTTACCGGGAGCGGCCCGGAGATGGCGTATCCCAAAGACTGCGACATTCGGCGCCGACTTCAAGGCGCAGTTCCGTGCTCCCGGCCCCTACCATTTCCACACCGACCCATCACCGGTGAGTTTCGAGATGAATCTCTCCTGGATCCGCAAGGAAGCGCGCGATCTTTGAAATATTTTTCAAAACATGGGGGCCGATTTCCACTCTGGCACGTCAAAGATATGCACACATCCGGAAGTATGGTGGATGTGGACGCCGGAGTGATCGATTCCGGCAGTATTCTCGCCAGCGTGGATACGGCTGGCCTGGAATACGGGCTTATCGAACGCGACCAGCCGCGGAGCCCACTGCAGACGGTGACCGCAAGCCTGGGCGCCGCGCGCGCCTGGGGCCGCGGATAAGCGGCAACACAGAAACGATAAAAACATAACGATAAAAAGCAGTATCTCTCGCAACCACATCACCCGCACTGCAGGTGTACCCATTGCCCTAGTCGACGCGCGGTAAGCAGCGGCACAACCAATAAGGACCTTGGGAGAGAGATGATGAACAGAGTGAAGCCACTGGCGATAGCCATAGGCCTGATCGGCGCAGGTGTCGCAGTGCCGGTATGGGCGCAGGAAAGTGACGACGCGACACTGGAAGAAGTAACGGTGATCGGTCTGCGCAGTTCGCTGCAGCGCTCCATTGATATCCGTCGCGACTCAACGCAGTTTGTGGAAGCGGTCACGGCCGAGGATATCGGCAAGATGCCGGACCAGAATATCGCCGAAACCCTGCAGCGGCTGCCCGGTGTGCAGATAGACCGCCGCGACGGCGAGGGTACCAAGGTGCGCATCCGCGGCCTGGACCAGAATATTACCCTGCTGAATGGAGAACGTTTCACTTCGGGCATGGAATACTTCCAGCTGAACGAGTGGAAGCAGGAGTTCGACGGCTCTCTCGAAGGTGTGCCTGCGGAACTACTGGGTGGGGTCGAAGTGTACAAGACACCGGTCGCATCCATGGTGGAAGGGGGCATGGGCGGCGTGGTCAACCTGAAGACCCGCAACGCCTTCGCGCTCGACGCGCCGCTGGTGGCTGTCAATATCAAGGGCGATTACGGGCAGGACTCCGCGGACGCTCAGCCCTCCGGCTTTCTGGTGCTCGGCAACAACTGGAACGAAAAGTTCGCCGCGATCGTCACCCTGAGCACCACCAACAAGACGCAGCATACGGACTTTATCCAGAATTTCTCGCGGGAAAACACCGGCATCCTCACCACCAATACCGCCGATGTGCAATCGGCGTTCGCGGATACGGCAGCTGAGCGGGGTGTCAGCGTGGATCAGCTAGGTGCGTCCATGACCTTCGACGAATTCCTGCAGACGGTGCGCAGCGCCGGGGGTACCCCCTACGTGGCTCCGGGCATGTTCTATGTGATGGACACCGAGCAGGAGCGCGAGCGCATCGGCGGTTCCGTCACCCTGCAGTGGCGGCCCACCGATGCGGTGGAAGTCGGCTTGGACTGGTTCCGCAACGAGCTGGAAATAGCCAACGAGCAGTATGTGGTCAAGCACCCGATGGCCACCGATGGTTTCGCCGGCTTCGATGAGAGCCAGGCCTACAGCCTGGATACCGGTGGCAAAGTCGGCGTGATCGAGTCCGCCGCCTTCACTGCTGGCGGCGCGGGTATGGAGACCAACACTGCTGGCGAAGTGAGCGAAGCGGTGGCCGACAACTTCAGCCTGCGCGCCAGCTTCGACAACGGCGGAAGCTTCCGGGCCAGCGGCGGACTCAACTTCACCCAGGCCGGCCAGACACAGCGCGCCGGCTACATGGATTCGCGCTTCACCCCCTACAACGTGACCGGCTACGTGGGCACGGACGAGAGCGACAGTGGCTGGCTCGGCATACCCAACAACGACACCGGCGCCGGCGGCTTCGGCTACACCTACAGCGCCGGCGGCCAGCCGGGCCTGGCCATGCACAACGCGAACTGGCTGCAGGACCCGGCGCTGCGCAACTACAAGTCCGCCTGGGCGCTGGGCTCCGAAGTGGAATCGGAGACCTGGTCCGCGCGAGCGGATTTCGAGTACGACCTCGCCTTCGGTGACCTGCGCACCCTGAAGTTCGGCCTGCGCGCCGCCGGGGAGAAGGTGAGCTTTATCGAGCAGCGGTTCCTCAGCGACTTCTCCCAAACCGCGGGTGCCGCCAGCCCGGCGCAGTTCGACGAGGATGGCAATTTGATTGCTGGAAGCACTTTCGACCCCGCAGCCGACCCCGGTGCCGGCAACCCCGGTATCCAGGAAGCGGTCTACTACGATCTGTGCGGCAACGGTGGTATTCCCGCGGGCAACAGCTGTGACATCGACGGCGACGGCCTGGACGACAACCAGCCCTTCGGCCCCTTCGGTTACTTCCACGATGCCGCCATCGGCTCCAAGGCTGGTGACCTCACCACCTCCGATGGCACTCCCATGTCGCTCGCGCTCTACGGCGTGGAGTTCGGCCGCTGGCCCGGTGCAGCCTCCGGATCCCCGGGCGTAATTCCGTGGCAGAACTTCAGTATGAACCCGGGCGCCTACCGCTCAATCAGCGACTTCTTTCCCTCCGGTGGTTACCTCGGTAGCGTGATCATGCCGGATGCCGGTCTCATCACCCGCGATGTGGCCGCCTGGCACGACAGTCTCGCCCCCAATACCCCCTCGGTGCTGATGGAGGTGCCGCTGGAGTCCTGGGACGTGGAGCAGGAGACCACTGCCTTCTACACCGAGGCGGATTTCGTCGGCGAGACAGTGCCCTACAGCCTGAACCTGGGGCTGCGCGTGGTGAACACCAAAGTGGAAACCACGGCCGTGGTCACCAGCCCCGAGGCGAACCTCTACTCACTGGCTACCGACGGTTGGAACGGCCAGGGCGTGCTGCTGGACGGCACCTACACCAGGGAGAAAGTGAAGCAGGACTACTGGGACTTCCTGCCCAGCGCCAACTTCGCACTGGACACCGGCGACGACACCAAGCTGCGCTTCTCCGCGGCGCGGGTGATAGCGCGGCCCAATCTGCAGGATCTGGGCCACGGATTCTCCAAGAATTACACCCGCACCGAAACCGGTGGTGAGGACTTCTTCGCCTTCACCGGCGGAAGCTCCGGCAACCCGGAGCTGGAACCCTTCCGTGCGACCCAGGCGGACATAGCCCACGACTGGTATTTCGGTGATCTGGGCTTCATTTCCATCGGTGCCTTCGTCAAGGCGGTGGACTCCTTCATCATCGTCGAGACGCTCACCGAAACCCATCCGGACTTCAGTCCGGACGGTTCCGGCACCGGCGGTGTGACCCGGCCGATCAATGGCGACGGCGGCAGCGTCAAGGGCCTGGAGTTCGCTTTACAGCAGGCTTTCGACAACGGCCTCGGCTACGCCTTCAACTACACCTACTCCGACAGCAAGACCTCGCTCACTTCCATGACCCACGACGAGCTGGGCCTGCCGGGCGTCTCGGAAAACGCCTTCAACCTGATGGGCTTTTTCGAGAATGAGTTCTTGAGCGCGCGCCTGGCCTACACCTGGCGGGACGAATACCTGTCCCCCTACCGTGCCAGCTTCGGCCTGGTAAACCACGTGCTGGGCACGGTGGAAACTCCGGCGATGTCGGAATTCTATGACGCCTACGGCCAGTGGGATGCCAATATCACCTGGAACGCGCTGGACAATCTGTCTTTCACGGCGGAGGCCATCAACATCACCGGTGAGGAGCAGACCAGTTATCTGGAGTTCGAGAGCAACCCCATGACTTACAGCATGTCCGAACCTCGTGTAGTGCTCGGACTTTTGTATCGGATGTAATCGTCTTTTGAAAATGTGGTGCGAGCTTGGGCGGGAGCTGTGCTCCCGCCAGTTTTTTGTTTGAACCTGGAGAGGTTGTTACAGGAGCATTTGGGCGCGCCAGTAGGGTCCGAATTTATCGGGCGAAACATTGCGGTAGAAAAATAAAACTCGCGGTGATGGAAGAAACAGGAATGTTTCTATCTGTCAGGAAGTGCCTGCTGGCATGGCTTCTTAAGGTCCCGCTGCCCGGAGGCTTCCTGCCTCGATGTGAACTCCGAAACTGGATTAACGCGGCATGATTTTTGAGAACCAGGTATTAATTTTTAATTTATTTGGCGTCGTATTTCTTACCTGATTCGTATTCGTATTGTAAACGTTTACATTTGTTGGTAGCGTTACCGAGCGTTCTCTCTCTTCGCCGGTGCTCGGGGGCTTTTTGCCCGGGCGCCGGCCTTATTCCTCCCGGTTGGATTGAGAGCGGGGCGCAGCGGGGAGCTATCCCGCACAAATAATAAAAACGGGTTCGGATTCCACAGTGGTCCAGGCTGTCCCGATGTAGTTTGAAACCCGGCCATAAAGATTTTTTTCGCACCACCTCGAGCAGTTTCAGTGCTGTCGGCTGTCGCCGCGCGACCTGGTTTAGGGGTTCCGTTCCCTGGTTTTCCTTGTGGACAAATAGTGAGGTGTGTGTGCCGAAAAAGATCGTCGGAATAACTCTTGCAGCGCAACAGGTAGCGCGTGGCCTTCTTCGCGTCCTGAGCGCGGCTCTGGTCTTGCTCGGACCCGCGTCCGCGGCAAATGCGGAGCTTCTGTTCAGTGCCAAGGTCGCGGGTCCCGTGACCAATCTCTATTCGATGGACTCCGCCGGCAGCCTGCGCAAGGTTACCGACAATATCCGCTGGCGGGACATGGATGCGGATATCGCCCCCGACGGACGCATCGTTTTCAGTTCCAACCGCGAGCCGGATGCGAAAATCGATCTGGGCCGGCGCGCGGAAAACTTCCATATCTATCTCACCGATGGCAACGGCGAAATAGCGCCGCTGACTTCTGGCGAGGGTGACGAGCGCATGCCGCGCTTCTCTCCCGATAGCGAAACCGTCGCCTTTATCCGCCGCAACGGCCATCGCCAGCATCTGGTGCTGTCAGCGTGGGGCGGCGAGCGGTCCATCTATTCAACAGAGGAAATCCTCGACTTCTCCTGGGCACCAGATGGCAAGCGCCTGTGCCTGGCGACGCGCCGCGGCGGCGAGTCAGTACTGCTGTCAGTGGGTATCGATGGCGGGGAAGGGGGCGTGGGCGTAGGGGGGGAAGAGGTGCTTGCGCGCGGCGGCGACTGGATCGTCGCCGCGCGCTGGTCGCCCGATGGCCGCCATATCGCCCTGATCCGACACCCGCAGCAAAACGGGGAGCGCAGGCTGACACTGCTGGAACTGGAAAGCGGGCACGAGCGGCGACTGTCGCCACCCGGCGTCCAGGTGCAGGGCCCCCCGGACTGGTCCGCGGACGGCGTGCGCCTGTTGTACGCGGGGCTGGTGGGTTACGAATTTTTCTACGACGAGCGCGTGCACAAAAAAGTCTACCGGGGGGCCATGCAGCTGTTCGAGTCGGCGCCCGGCGGCGACACCCGGCAGATCACCAGCGGCGACGGCCAGCACCGGGCGCCGGTCTACTCGCCGGATGGAAGTCGCATCGCCTACCTCTACGCCCCAGAGCTGGACGCGCGCACCCTGGCGCTGCGCATCGCGAATCCCGATGGCGGCGACCAGCGCGAGCTTTACGGGGCGGTGGCGCAGCGCTCCGGGCTGCGCTGGTTTCGAGACGGCGGCGGGAAATAGGCAATGCGCAGCTGGATGGCAATCGGCGCAGCACTGCTGCTGGCAATCGCGCTGCTGACAGCGCGCGATCTCCAACCGGATTCCGCCGCTGCGGCGGCAACCCAATTACCCCCGCGGGCGGCGGCACCCGAGCCGCCCGCAACGGCGGTGCCACCCGAAGCGGTACCCGGGGAATCCGCGCCGCAGATGGTCAGCGGCGAGGAGCTACCCATCCTCGGGCAGAAGGTCCGCCTGCGCGAGATCCGCGACGCGGACAGCGGTGAACTGCAAAACCTGGAGTTCGTGTTCCGGCAGGGAATATTGCCGCGGCGGTTGTTTGCGGACGGGCGCCGCATACTGCGCTACGACGAGTTGCACCGCAACAGCGTCGGCTACGGCGCGTCGACCGCGTGGATGTTATACCAGGTCGCATCCGAAGACGGCATAGAAGTGGCGGTGAGCCGCCCGGATGGCAGCGACTACCAGGTGTTGGGGAGCGGCTTGCAGGCGGTTTTCGCTTTCGAGCATTTCCCCGCGGAAAACGCGCTCGAGGTTGAAGTGCGGCGGAGCGGACGCGCCGTCAGTGAAGTCTATTCGCTGCCGTCCAGGTAACTGCTCTTCTCCTCGGGACTCGGGACTTGGAAAAGAATGCTGGACCTGATGCGAAGGCCCTGATGCCGGGGGCCATTTGGGAAATGTTTGCCGATGAGGCTTCCCAAATGGCCCCCGGCATCAGGGCCGCCCAGGCCTCTCTTACTGGTAACAGGGGAGGGGAGAGCGGTTACGAAAAATAATGAATAAAAGATGATGGAGAATCCCATGAATTTTTTTTCGAGAGCGAAAACGGCCTGGCGCGGCGGCGCCCTCGCGCTGTTGCTTGGCGCGGGCGCGGCCTGCGCGGAGGAGGGTAACCCTCGGGTCAACCAGATCGGTTACCTGCCGGGGGCGGGCAAGGTGGCGACGCTGGCCAGCGATACGGGCTCGCCGATGAACTGGGAGTTGCGCCAGGGGGGAAATCTGCTGGCCTCCGGCAGCAGCCAGCCCCTGGGCTTCGACGCCGCCTCCGGGGAGAGCCTGCACCTGATCGACTTCTCGGCTTTCGACCAGCCCGGCAGCGGCTACCGCCTGCACGTGGGCGGCGACATGAGCTACCCCTTCGCCATAGGCGCCGACCTGTTCCGCGCGCCCAAATATGACGCGCTGCGCTACTTCTACCACAACCGTTCCGGCATAGAGATAGCGCAGCAGTACAGCGGCAGTGGCAACGGCAGCTACCCGGCGAGCGCGCAGTTGGCGCGTCCCGCCGGGCACCTGAACCAGGGAGTGAACAAGGGCGACTTCCAGGTGCCCTGCTGGCCGGGCAGCTGCAATTATTCCCTCGACGTGACCAAGGGCTGGTACGACGCCGGCGACCACGGCAAATACGTCGTCAACGGCGGTATTTCCGTGTGGAAACTGTTGAATCTCTACGAGCGCCTGGAACACCTCAGCGGTGGCGCCGGGGATTTTTCCGACGGTGCGCTGAATATTCCCGAGAGCGGTAACGGTGTGCCGGATCTTCTCGACGAGGTGCGTTGGCAGCTGGAGTTCATGCTCACCATGCAGGTGCCCGCGGGGCAGCCGCTGGCGGGCATGGTCCACCACAAGATGCACGACAACGGCTGGACAGGCCTGCCGCTGGCACCGCACCAGGACGACCGCCAGCGCAACCTGGTGCCGCCCAGCGTCACCGCCACCCTGAACCTGGCGGCGGTGGGCGCCCAGTGCGCGCGTATCTGGGCGGGCGTGGATGCGGCTTTCGCCGACCGCTGCCTGGAGGCGGCGGAGAGCGCCTGGGAGGCGGCGACGGCCAACCCGAACATGCTCTACGACGGCTGCTGTGACAACGGCGGCGGCGGTTACGGTGACGACGAGGCGGCGGACGAGTTTTACTGGGCAGCGTCCGAACTCCATATCACCACCGGCGACGACAAGTACCTGTCCACGCTGGACAATTACAGCATCACCCGCACCGACTACGGCTGGCCGGACACGGAACTGCCGGGGCTGATCTCCATGGCCACGGTGCCCGCCGGGCACACGGGTTCTCGCCGCGCCGCCGCGCGCCAGGCGCTGGTGGACATCGCCGATATCCATGTGGCGGACATAGGGGCCAATGGCTACCGGGTGCCGATGGACAGCGAGGAATATTTCTGGGGTTCCAACAACCAGTTGCTGAACCAGCTCTCCATCGTCGGCCTGGCCTACGACTTCACCGGTGACGACAGCTATGCGCAGGCCTTCGGCCAGGCGCTGGACTACATCTTCGGGCGCAACGTGCTGTCGCTTTCCTATGTCACCGGTCACGGCAGCAACGCCGTTGCGCAGCCGCACCACCGCTTCTGGGCCGGCGCCATTAACGGCAGCTTCCCCTGGGCGCCGCCGGGCGCCCTGGCCGGCGGTCCCAACGCGGAGTTGCAGGACCCGGTGGCGCAGCAGCAACTGGGGGGCTGTGTCAGCCGGCCGCAGAGCTGTTTTATCGACCATATCGATTCCTGGTCCACCAACGAGGTCACCATCAACTGGAACGGCGCCCTGGCCTGGGCGCTGGCCTTTTACGACGACTATGCTGGCGCCGGTTCCGGCTCTTCGTCGAGCAGTTCCTCCAGTTCTTCTTCCAGCAGTTCCTCGTCGAGCAGTTCTTCCAGTTCGTCCTCCAGCAGCTCGTCTTCCAGCAGTTCCTCTTCCAGCAGCAGTTCGTCGAGTTCCGGCGGCACCGGCGGACTCACCTGTACGCCGGGACCGGTGGACGACTGGGGCGGGGGCTTCGTGCTCAACAACTACACGGTGAGCAACGGCGGCAGCCAGGCGGTAAGCGGCTGGACGGTGCGGCTGGATTTTCCCCACGAGGTCACTATCACCAACCCCTGGAATATTTCCCTGCAGGGCACCAGCGGCAGCCAGCTCACCGGCAGCGACGTGGGCTACAACGGCAGCCTGCAGCCGGGGCAGAGCGCCAGCTTCGGCATGCAGGGGCAGCAGGGCGGTGTGGGCACGCCGGACTGTACGGTGCTGCCCTGAGCGGGGTCCGGAACCCGGAAAATTTTCGGAGGTTGGGCTGAGCTCCGCGAAGCCCAACACCACGGCGCCGGGTCCGCTGGGCTTCGTTGCACTCAGCCCAACCTACGCAGTTCTCCCCGACCCCTCGCCCCTCCGGGGTGAGGGGGGGAGAGGGGAAAAATGGAGAGAGAAGGGCGTAAAAAAATAAAAAGCCAATTCGGGAGAAACCCATGAAACTCGTAAAAACAATCGCCGCGGCTCTGCTGCTGGCACCGCTCTGCGCCAGCGCGCAGCTGGCGGAGAACCACAACAAATTCCTCGGCAATGTTTCGCAAAACAGCGTACCGGGCGGTTTCGGCAACTACTGGAACCAAGTCACACCGGAAAACGCCGGCAAGTGGGGCTCGGTGGAGGGGAGCCGCGACAGCATGAACTGGAGCGGTCTCGACGCCGCCTACAACTACGCGCTGGACAACGGCATCCCCTTCAAGCAGCACACCCTCGTGTGGGGCAACCAGGAGCCGGGCTGGATCTCCGGCCTCAGCCAGCAGGAGCAGCTGGAGGAGGTGACCGAGTGGATAGCGGAAATCGGTGCCCGCTACCCGCAGTCGGACATGTGGGACGTGGTCAACGAGCCGCTGCACGCTCCACCCTCCTACGCCGCGGCCCTGGGTGGCGCCGGGGCGACCGGCTGGGACTGGGTGATCAGGTCCTTCGAGCTGGCGCGCCAGCACGTGAGCGGCATGCTGCTGATCAATGAGTACGGCATCGTCAACGACGGCAACGCCACCACCCAGTACCTGGAAATCATCGAGCTGTTGCAGGCCCGAGGACTGATCGACGGCATAGGGGTGCAGGCGCACACCTTCAACGTGGTGCCCGCTTCGCCGCAGACCATCCGGCAGAACCTGGACCGCCTCGCCGCCACCGGCCTGCCGATCTACGTCTCCGAACTGGATATCAACAACGCCGACGACCAGGCACAGCTGGCGGAATACCAGCAGAAGTTTCCGGTGCTGTGGGAACATCCCGCGGTGGCCGGCGTGACCCTCTGGGGCTACCTGCGCGGCATCATGTGGCAGGAGGACGCCTGGCTGTTGGACAGCGCCAATGAGCGCGCGGCAATGGTGTGGCTGCGCGACTACCTGGGGGCGGGCTCCTCTTCCAGTTCCTCTAGCAGTTCCTCCAGCTCCTCCTCGAGCAGCAGCTCTTCCAGTTCTTCATCCAGTTCCGGGGGCGGCGGTCCGCTCGGCTGCACGACGGACAGCATCGACGACTGGGGAGAAGGTTTCGTGGTGAATTACCGCGTGACCAACAACGGCACCCAGGCGGTGAACGGCTGGGCGGTACAGCTGGACTTCCCGCATTCGGTATCCGTCAGCAACGCCTGGAACCTGGAACTGGCATCGGGCAGCGGCAGTGCCATCAGTGGCACCAATATGCCCTACAACGGCAACCTGGCTCCGGGGCAGAGCGCCAGCTTCGGCATGCAGGGTTCGCCCGGTTCCGTGGGCACACCGGTGTGTACCGCCGCACCGTGAAAATTGGGCACTCGGCAAGCGTGTAGGTTGGGGTGAGTCTCACGAAACCCAACATCCGGGGCTCGGACTCGTTGGGCTTCGCTGCGCTCAACCCAACCTACAGGAATATGTAGTTATGTTACAAAAAATAAAAAAGGACAGCCCCGCGAGGCTATCCACAGCCCTCGCACCCAGGAACAGGAGTATTCCGGCATTGAAGCAGTGGCCGAGCCGACGGAATGGCTTTTCATTCAATCACTCTGCGATGAGGGAGAAAAAATAATGTACCGAATGTTTAAACCGAAACTTCTGCCGCTGTGGATTTCTCTGGCAGTACCCGGCGCCTATGCGGCGGACGCGACCATGAATATCACCAATGACTGGGGCGCAGGCTTCCAGGGGGAGATTGTCCTCAGCACCGGGCCGGGCGAGACCCTGTCCAACTGGACCCTGGAGTTCGACCTGCCCACGGATATTTACAACGACTGGAACGCGGTGGTGATTTCCCACCAGGGCGACCACTATGTGATGGGGCCGGAGGACTATAACCAGGTGATCCCACCGAACAGTACCGTGAATATCGGTTTTCTCGGCAACCCGGGCGGCCTGGTGGCTGTGCCGGTAACGGTGAACGGTGACGGCGGCAGTTCCAGTTCCTCTAGCAGCAGTTCCAGTTCGTCCAGTTCCAGCTCTTCGGGCAGCAGCTCCAGCTCGTCCAGTTCTTCGAGCAGCAGTTCCAGTTCATCAAGTTCGTCCAGCTCCAGTTCGTCCGGCTCCTCGAGCGGCAGTTCGTCCTCCAGCTCATCCAGTGGCGGAGGCCGTTTCCGCGTGGACGCCAGCGGCAATATCACCAAGAACGGCGAGGTATTCCCTGTGCAGTGCGGTTCCTGGTTCGGGCTCGAGGGTCGGCACGAGCCGTCCGACGACCCCACCAACCCCAGCGGCGCACCGATGGAGCTGTACATCGGCAACACTTTCTGGGCCAACAACAACCAGGGTACCGGCCGCACCATCCAGCAGACGATGACCGAGATCACCGGCATGGGCATCAACGTGGTGCGCTTCCCGGTGGTGCCGCAGACCCTGGATGCCAGCGACCCGCAGGGTCAGGCCCCCTACCTGAAGAACCACGAGTCGGTGCGCGTGCCCAACTCGCGCCAGGCGCTGGAGGAATTCATCCTCGCCGCGGACGCGAACAATATCGAGGTGATGCTGGATATCCACTCCTGCTCCAATTACATAGGCTGGCGGGCCGGTCGCTTCGATGCTCGCCCACCCTACGCGGATGCGGACCGGGACAACTACGACTTCTACCGTGAGGACAGCTCCTGCGCGGCCACCAACAACCCTGCCGGTGTGACCCGCGTCCAGGCCTACGACAAGGCCCAGTGGCTCGACAACCTGCGCGAGCTGGCCGGGCTGGAGCAGCAGTTGGGTGTGGACAACATCATCGGCATCGACATCTTTAACGAGCCCTGGGACTACACCTGGGACGAGTGGAAGACCCATATCGAGGATGCCTACGCGGCCATCGACGAAGTGAACCCCAACCTGCTGCTGTTCGTACAGGGCATTTCCGCCACCGCGGACAATCAGGATGGCACGCCGGAGACGGTGACCCAGGTGCCCCACGGCGACGAGTTCACCAACCCCAACTGGGGCGAGAACCTCTACGAGGCTGGCAGCAATCCGCCCAATATTCCCAAGGAGCGGCTGGTCTACTCGCCCCACACCTACGGCCCGTCCGTGTTCGTGCAGAAGATGTTTATGGACCCGGCGCAGCCCGAGTGTGAGGGACTGGAGGGCGACGCCGCCGGCGATGCCGACTGCAATATCGTGATCGATGCGGACCTGTTGCGCCAGGGTTGGGAAGAGCACTTCGGTTACCTGCGCGATATGGGCTACGCGATGGTAGTCGGCGAGTTCGGCGGCAACCTGGACTGGCCCGACAAGGGCGCTGTGCGCGACCAGAACCGCTGGGATCACATCCAGCCGGGTGTGGTGGATGGCCAGTGGCAGCAGGCCTTCGTCGACTACATGGTGGAGAAAAATATCCAGGGCTGTTACTGGTCCATCAACCCCGAGTCCGGCGACACCGGCGGCTGGTATGGCCACGCCTACGACCCCATCACCAACACCACCGGCTGGGGCGAGTGGCAGGACTTCGACCAGCGCAAGACCAACCTGCTGAACCAGCTGTGGAACAACCAATAAAGGCGCCGATTTTGTAGGAGCGGCCGTGGGCCGCTCCTACAACGTGTGTTTTCCATTACTAATAAATTTCAAATTGTGATGAGGGGAAGATCATGTACCGGTTAATCAAGCGAAGCCTTGTGCTTCCAATTCTATTGCTGTGTGCGCCGGCGGCCTTAGCCGCCCAGGCCACGATGAATATCGTCAACGACTGGGGCAGCGGATTCCAGGGTGAGGTACTGGTGGTCAACGATGAAAGTACCGCGACCACCAGCTGGACTGTCGAGTTCGATATGGCGGTGGATATCAACAACCTGTGGAACGGCACCATTGTGTCCCATGTGGGCGACCACTATGTGGTCGAGGCCGCGAACTACAATGGCGTCATCGCCCCCGGCGGCCAGGTGAGTTTCGGCTTTACCGCGACGCCGGGCAGCGTATCTCCAGCGCCGGTGACGGTAATGTTTGAATACGGCGATGGCGGAAGCTCCTCGAGTTCGTCCAGCAGCTCGTCAAGCAGTTCTTCCAGTTCGAGTTCCAGCTCTTCGAGCAGCAGCTCCAGTTCGTCCAGCTCCTCGAGCAGTGGTGCTTCGAGTTCTTCCTCCAGCAGTAGCTCCAGCTCCAGCGGCAACCCCGGTGAGCATCACGACAACCCCTTCGCCGCCTCCAGCAGCTGGTACGTCAACCCCGAGTGGTCCGCCAATGCGGCCGCCGAGCCCGGCGGCAGCGCCATTGCCAATGAGAGCTCCGCGGTGTGGATGGACCGCATCGGCGCCATCACCGACGGCGTGGGCCTGCGCGGCCACCTGGAGCAGGCGCGGGCCAACGGCGACGACCTGTTCATGTTCGTGGTCTACGACCTGCCCAACCGCGACTGTTCGGCGCTGGCCTCCAACGGCGAATTGCTGATCGCCGAGAACGGCTTCCAGCGCTACCAGGAGGAGTACATCGATCCGATCGCGGATATCCTCGCCGATTTCAGCGACATCAATATCGTCGCCATCATCGAAGTGGACTCGCTGCCCAACCTGGTGACCAACCTGAGCATTCCCGAGTGTCAGGAGGCCAACGGCCCCGGCGGTTACCGCGACGGCATCCGCTACGCGCTGAACCAGTTGTCCGTACTGCCCCATGTGCATTCCTACGTGGACATCGCGCACTCCGGCTGGCTCGGCTGGAGCAGCAACTTCGGTCCCGCGGTGGACCTGATCGCCGATGTGGTGGAAAGCACCAACGCCGGTTGGGACAGCGTAAACGGCTTTGTCTCCAACTCCGCCAACTACACCCCGGTTGAGGAACCCTACCTGCCTGATCCCACCCTGAACGTGGGCGGGCAGCCGGTGCGCTCGGCGGATTTCTACGAGTGGAACGACTACCTCGAGGAACTGGACTTCGTGCAGGACTGGCGCCAGGCCATGATCAACCGCGGAGCGCCCAGCACCCTCGGCATGCTGATCGACACCGGCCGCAACGGCTGGGGCGGCGCCGACAGGCCCACCGGAACCTCCACCAGCAGCGACCTCAACACCTACGTCAACGAGTCGCGCATCGACCGGCGCTTCCACCGCGGCAACTGGTGCAACCAGCCCGGCGGCGTCGGCTTCCGGCCCCAGGCCAATCCGCACCCGGGCGTGGACGCCTACGTGTGGGTCAAGCCCCAGGGCGAGTCGGACGGCATCTCGGATCCCAACTTCGAGCAGGATCCCAATGATCCCAACAAGAAGCACGATCCCATGTGTGACCCGAACTACGGCGGCAACGAGCGTAACGGCAACAGCGCTACCGGCGCCCTGCCCAATGCCCCCCACGCGGGCCGCTGGTTCCCGGAGGCCTTCCAGGTGCTGGTGGAAAATGCCTACCCGCCGCTGGATTGACCTGAAAGCACGGAGCCCTCGTTTCTCCCCTCCCCCGCTTGCGGGGGAGGGGCCGGGGGAGGGGGCTCCTCGCGGAGCCATTCAATTTTCCCTTGTAGGAGCGGCGGGGCGGATGGCCGTCCCGCCGCTCCTACAGGGATACGAAAGATGAAGGATAGAAAAGTGAAAAAATTTTTCCGCCGACTATGCGCTGCCGGCTTGCTGCTGGCCGGAACCAACACCTGGGCCGGCTTCACGATAGAAAACGGCCAGCTGCTCGACGCCAACGGCAACCCGTTTGTGATGCGCGGCGTCAACCACGCCCACACCTGGTACCGCGACAGAACCCCGCAGGCGCTGCAGGATATCGCCGCCACCGGCGTCAACGCGGTGCGCATAGTGCTCGCCACCGGTGGCCGCTGGAGCCGCAATGACGGCGCCGATGTGGCCGATGTGATCGCCCACTGCAAATCCCTGGCGCTCATCTGCATGCTGGAAGTGCACGATGCCACAGGTTGGGGCGAGGAGAGTGCGGCGATTCACATTTCCGAGGCCGCGCAGTACTGGACCAGCCCGGATATCCTCGAGGCCATCAGCGGTGAAGAGGATTATGTGCTGATCAATATCGCCAACGAGCCCTTCGGCAACAATGTGCCGGAAAACAGCTACGTGGACGACACCAGCGCGGCGATCCAGGCCCTGCGCGACGCCGGCCTCACCCACACCATCGT
Organism: Microbulbifer sp. SE14; assembly: GCF_059834885.1. Taxonomy (NCBI): domain Bacteria; kingdom Pseudomonadati; phylum Pseudomonadota; class Gammaproteobacteria; order Cellvibrionales; family Microbulbiferaceae; genus Microbulbifer; species Microbulbifer sp. SE14. The sequence goes on from NZ_JCBAJA010000011.1 coordinate 93,367, forward strand.
CGTGGACGCGGCCAACTGGGGACAGGACTGGCAGGGCTTTATGCGCGACAACGCCGGGACGCTGGCCGCCGCCGATCCTCTCGGCAACCTGCTGTTTTCGGTGCATATGTACGAGGTCTACCCGGACCGCAATGCGGTGGCCAGCTATATGCAGGCCTTCCAGGACATGAACCTGCCGCTGATCATCGGCGAGTTCGGGCCGGACCACAACGGCAACCCGGTGGACGAGGACTCCATTCTCGCCGAGGCCGAGGCCCGCGGTATCGGCTACCTGGGCTGGTCCTGGTCCGGCAACGGCGGCTGCTGCACCAACCTGGATATGGTCATCAACTGGGACCGGAACAACTTGTCTTCCTGGGGAGACCGCCTGATCAACGGTGAAAACGGCATCGCCGAAACCGCCCAGTGCGCCACTGTTTTTCCCGGCTGCAGCGGCACCGGCTCCTCGTCCAGCAGCAGTTCATCGAGCAGCAGCTCATCCTCCAGCTCCAGTTCTTCGAGCTCCAGCAGTTCTTCCAGCTCCGGGGGCAGCGGCGGTCTCAGCTGCAGTGCCGGCAGCCTGGACGACTGGGATTCCGGCTTCGTGCTCAACAACGTCACCGTCACCAACAACGGCAGTGCCGCGGTTGACGGCTGGACGGTGCAGCTGGACTTCGGCCAGCCGGTGGCCATCACCAACGCCTGGAGCATCAACCTGTCGTCCACCAGCGGCAGCCAGTTGACCGGCAGCAACGTCGACTACAACGGCCAGCTGCAACCGGGCCAGAGCGCCAGCTTCGGCATGCAGGGCGCACCGGGCAGCCTCGACACTGTCACCTGCACTGTGCAGTAGCCATTCCCCATCCTGCTCCCCTCTCCCGATTGCGGGGAAGGGGCATCCCAATCACGAAAAGAGAGGGCGGTATGAAAAAAACAACAGCGAAAATACTCCAATCAGGGTGCGCGCTGCTCGCGGTTGCGACCCTGGCGACAGAATTACAGGCCGCGCCGAATTACGGCGAGGCGCTGCAGAAATCCATTTATTTCTACGAGGCCCAGCAGTCAGGCCCCATCCCGGGGTGGAATCGCAACGAGTGGCGCGGCGATTCCGGCATGAGCGACGGCGCCGACAACAATGTCGATCTGCTGGGCGGCTGGTACGATGCCGGCGACCATGTGAAATTCGGTTTCCCGATGGCCGCCACTGCGACCATGCTCGCCTGGGGTCTTCTGGAAAACCGCGAGGCCTACGAGCAGACCGACCAGCTGCCGCACATCCAGAACAACCTGCGTTTCGTGGCTGACTATTTCGTCAAGGCGCACACCGCGCCGAATGAACTCTGGGGCCAGGTGGGCAACGGCGGAACCGACCACGCCTGGTGGGGCGCGGCGGAAGTCATGCCCATGGCGCGGCCCTCGTACAAGGTCGACGCCAACTGCCCCGGCTCCGACCTGGCCGGCGAAACCGCCGCGGCGCTGGCCGCCATTGCCATGGTGTTCGAATCCACCGACGCTGCCTACGCGGCCAGTCTGCTCAATCACGCCGAGCAGCTGTACAGTTTTGCCGACAACTACCGCGGCAAATACAGCGACTGCATCACCGATGCCGGCAGCTACTACAACTCCTGGAGTGGCTACAACGACGAACTGGTGTGGGGCGCCGCCTGGCTCTACCGCGCCACCGGCGACCAGGGTTATTTAAATAAGGCGCAGAGCTACTACGCGAACCTGTCCACTGAACCCCAGCAGTCGATCAAATCCTACCGCTGGACCCACGCCTGGGACGACAAGAGCTACGGCAGCTATGTGCTGATGGCCCAGCTCACCGGCGACGCCGAGTACCGCGCCGACGCCGAGCGCTGGCTGGATTTCTGGACCAGCGGCTACGAGGGCAACCGCGTGACCTACACCCCTGGCGGCCTCGCCCACCTGGACCAGTGGGGCGCTGCCCGCTACGCGTCCAACACCGCCTTTATCGCGCTGGTGTATTCCGATTACCTGGCCTCGGCGGATCCCGGCAATGCGCGCGCGCAGACCTACTACGACTTTGCCGTCAGCCAGATGGAATACCTGCTCGGCGACAACCCGATGAACATGAGCTACCAGATCGGCTACGGCAGCGTCTATCCGCTATCGCCGCACCACCGCACCGCCCACGGCTCCTGGAACGACAGCCTGCAGGACCCAGTGGACAACCGCCACACACTGGTCGGCGCCCTGGTCGGCGGGCCCGATGCCAATGACAATTTCCAGAACGACCGCGGCGACTATGTGCTGAACGAAGTGGCCACCGACTACAACGCCGGATTTACTTCCGCGCTCGCGCGCCTGTGGCTGGATTTCGGCGGCAGCCCCATTCCGGAGGCGCAGTTCCCGGCACCGGAAACCCGGGACCTGGAACTCTTCGCGGATGCCAAGCTGAATTCCAGCGGTCCGCGCCACACCGAGATCAGCTCCTATGTGCACAACCACACCGCCTGGCCGGCGCGGGTCACCGACAACCTGAGCCTGCGCTACTGGATTGATATTTCCGAACTGGTGGATGCCGGCTACGGCGCCGAAGACCTGATCCTCACCAGCGCCTACAGCCAGGGCACCGATTACACAGGCCCTCATCCCTGGGGCGATCCGGCAGACAATATTTTCTACGTGGAAGTGTCCTTCGCCGGCGTGGACATCTATCCCGGCGGTCAGTCCGCGTCGAAAAAGGAAACCCAGTACCGCGTCGCCGTACCCGAGGGCGCGCCCTGGAATCCGGACAACGATCCCTCCTGGGACGACTACACCGGCAGCCACAAACAGGCGCCGCTGATCGCCCTCTACGACAAGGGGCAACTGGTGTGGGGCCAGGAGCCGGGCGGCGGCTGCGGCGGCGACACCGGGGTCAACTGCGCACCCAGCGCCAATGGCCAGAGCCTGTCCACCCCCTTTGAGACGGCCCTGTCCATTACTTTGAGCGGCAGCGACAGCGACGGCACCATCGCCGGCTACACCCTGGCCAGCGGCCCGGCCAACGGCAGCCTCGACGGCAGCGGCGCCAGCCGCCTGTACACGCCGGCGGCGGGTTTCTTCGGCAGCGACAGCTTCACCTTCACCGTCACCGACGACCAGGGCGCGACTTCGTCGCCGGCCACGGTTTCCATCGAGGTGGAAGCGCCGGAAATTCCCGCGGTCAATATTTCCAGTCCCGCGGACGGAGCGCGCTTTACCCTGGGGGCGGACATTCCGGTGCAGTACAGCCTGCAGAACGCCGAGGGCGTCAATCTGTACCTGGATGGCGCGCTGGTGGCGAGTGGCAGCGGCTCCGGAACCCTGACGGCACCGGCACCCGCGCAACCCGGCTTCTACCAGCTGGAAATCATCGCCACCGAGGGCGGCCAGGAGCTGGGTGCGAGCGACAGCGTCACCGTGGAAGTCTACGAGGCGCCGGCGGGCAGCCTAAGCTGCAGTGTCGGCCAGGTGGACGACTGGGGCGCGGGCTTTGTGCTCAACAACGTGACCGTCACCAACGACGGCAGTGAACCGGTAAACGGCTGGTCGGTGCTGCTGGACTTCGGCCAGCCGGTGAGTATCAGCAATTACTGGAACTTGAGCCTGTCGTCCACCAGCGGCAGCCAGCTGAGCGGCGGCGACGCCGGTTACAATGGCCTGCTGCAGCCGGGTGAGAGCGCCAGCTTCGGTATGCAGGGCTCGCCGGGCAATCTGGGAACGGTGACTTGCATCGCTGAGTAGCTCTGTAGGAGCCTGCCTGCAGGCAGGCTCCTACAGGTATCATTTGGCTCAGCCAGATATTTCACTACCAGAGCAATAAGAAGAGGAAATTCAGAGTGTACACACCAGCGCTTTTTCGAGAATGGGGAGACTTTCCGTGTACGGTCGCGTAGCGGATCCGGCGGCGCTGGCCGCCGCAGAGAGGGCAGGGGGATGGATTACCGACCGCGCCTGGCTCTCCGGCCTCGCCGGCGCGCTGGCGGTGGTCCTGTGCGCGGCCTGGTTCAACAGCCGCCAGGTGTTGAGCCGCGGGGTCTCCATCGGCGGCTGGCAAGTCGCGGACAACCGGTTGGACAGCATACTGGCGGCGCTGGTTTTCTGCACCGCGATAATGCTGCTGGTCGAGTTTATGCGCCTGCGCCTCTGGTATGGCCGGCAGTTCTTTTGCGTCGATCCGGCACTGCGGCGCGGCGACTGGCTGAAATTCCTGTTGGCCTCACTGCTGCACTACGGCGTCTACCTGGCCCTGCTGGGACTGGTGGTCTTTTTCTTCCACAGTGCCGGCGAGTACGGCTTCGCGCGCAAGCACCCCTACTACCAGCCCTGGTTCCGCCTGCTGGAACTGGCCTGGAGCGCCTGGCTCTGGGGTGGCCTGCCCTATGTGCTGCTGACCCGCGCCCTCAAGTATTCGCGGGAGGCGGACCGGCTGGATCTGGCGCACACGCTGCTGAAACTGTCGCCGCTGCTGGTATTCAGGCGCCCGGCCTTTGACGACGCCGATCGCAAGAACCTGCGCGCGCTGCTGGTAAAGCTGTTTTTTGCCCCGCTGATGACGGTCTTCTTCGCCGACCAGTTCCCGCACCTGGTGAACAATATCGGCTACCTGTTCGACGGCCTGCCCGCGGCCATCGCCGAGAACCGCTACAGCCACCGGCAGTTCAACCTGGATTTCTTCAACCTTTCAGTGGCCCTGGTGTTTTCCATCGACGTGGCCCTGGCCTGGTGCGGCTATATGGTGTCCAGCCGCTGGTTCGGCAACCAGACGGTTTCCGCGGAGCCGACGCTGCTCGGCTGGTTGGTGTGCCTGGTGTGCTACCCGCCCTTCCAGATGTTCCTGGGCCTCTACTACGGCGCGCCCGGGGAGCGGGAGGTGCTGCAACTGGGCGAGCCCTGGGTGGCGACCCTGTTCACGGCGATGATGCTCGCCAGCTACCTGGTGTATATGGCCGCGACCGCCCACTTCGGCGTGCGCTTCTCGAACCTGACCCACCGGGGAATCATCCGCACTGGCCTCTACGGCCTGGTGCGCCACCCGGCCTACGCGGCGAAGAATTTCGCCTGGTGGTGCGTGATGTTCCCGGTGATCGCGTACCGGGGCTTCAACGGCGACTGGGAACTGGCGTTGGCGCAGGTGCTGGGCCTGCTGCTGATGACCTGGATTTACTACTGGCGGGCGATCACCGAGGAGCGGCATTTGAGTGCGGACCCGGACTACCGCGAATACTGCCAGCAGGTGCGCTACCGCTTCGTGCCGGGGCTCTGGTAGTGAATTGTTGGAGTTCGCGGGGCTCACTCCAACCTACAGGGACTCGATCAGGCCCACGTAGGTTGGGCTGAGCTCTGCGAAGCCCAACAGTATGCAGGGCGGATAACGTCCAGCGCATCCGCCGCGCCGGTCGGTGGATGCGCTGGACGCTTATCCACCCTACATGGCTTTAAAAGTTTCCTCACACGGGGAATTTTTTTTGAAACGAAAAAAATAATCATATTTATCTCAGGAAATTGATTTTCGCAGTTGCGCCGCGCCCCGTGGAAGCGCGCCGCAGAGTTACCCCTCCTCCACGGCTACAAAACTGAAAATCAGCGAGAGGAGAAAACGATGGACCTCAGAAAACTATCGATGGCAAGAGTGGCGACGGGAATGGCGGCCGGCCTGCTGGCCCTGAGCCTTTCGTCGTCGGCAATGGCCGCACCCAGCGAGCAGTACGTGTGGAAAAACGTGCGCATCGACGGCGGCGGCTTTGTGCCGGGAATCATCTTCAACCGAGCCGAGCCCAACCTGATCTACGCGCGCACCGATATCGGCGGCGCCTACCGCTGGGACCAGGGCGCGCAGAAATGGATTCCGCTGCTCGACTGGGTCGGCTGGGACAAGTGGGGCTGGAACGGCGTCATGAGCCTGGCCACGGATCCGGTGGACCCCGACCGCGTCTATGCAGCCCTGGGCATGTACACCAACGGCTGGGATCCGAACAACGGCGGCATTGCGCGCTCCGCGGATCGCGGTGAAACCTGGGCCGTTACCGAGCTGCCGTTCCATATCGGCGGCAATATGCCCGGGCGCGGCATGGGCGAGCGGCTGCGCATAGACCCCAATGACAACAGCACCATTTACTTCGGTGCGGAGGGCGGCAACGGACTCTGGCGCAGTACCGACTATGGTGTCACCTGGTTGGAGGTGAGCAACTTCCCCAACCCCGGCACCTACGCCCAGGACCCGAACGATCCCAACAACTACCTCAACCAGCTACAGGGGGTTGTCTGGGTCACTTTCGATCCGTCGTCCGGCACGCCGGGCCAGGGCAGCGACGTCATCTACGTGGGGGTGGCGGACCTGAATGAATCCCTCTACCGCTCCACCGACGGCGGCGCCACCTGGGAGACCATTCCCGGCGCGCCCGGCGGAACCATTCCCCACAAGGGCGTCTATGACGAAGTGAACGGCGTCCTCTACGTGGCCACCAGCGATACCGGCGGCCCCTACGACGGCGGCACAGGCGCGGTGTGGAAATTCGACGCCGCAACCGAGACCTGGACCGATATCACCCCGGTCAGCGGCGACGATCTCTACTTCGGCTTCTCCGGCCTCACCATCGACCGCCAGGACCCGGACACCATCATGGTGGCCTCACTGAATTCCTGGTGGCCGGACATGATCCTGTTCCGCTCCACCGACGGCGGTGCCAACTGGACCCGCATCTGGGACTGGGACGGCTACCCGAACCGCAGCAAGCGCTACGCGATGGATATCAGCAGCGTGCCCTGGCTCACCTTCGGCCAGAATCCGCAACTCCCGGAGGAGACACCGAAGCTGGGCTGGATGAACGAGTCGGTGGAAATCGATCCGCACGATTCCAACCGCTTTATGTACGGCACCGGCGCCACCATTTACGGGGCCACCGACCTCACCAACTGGGACAGCGGCGGCACTGTCACCATCCGCCCGATGATCGAGGGCCTGGAGGAGACCGCGGTGCTCGACCTGGCCAGTCCCCCCAGCGGCGCCGCGAATATTTTTTCCGCACTGGGAGATATCGGCGGCTTCAAACACCTGGACCCGGATGCGGTGCCGGACCTGATGTACACCGCGCCCTATCTGACCAGCACCACCGGCATCGACTTCGCCGAACTGGATCCCAACACCATGGTGCGGGTGGGCAATGCCGACGAGGTCCATATCGGCGTCTCCACTTCCGCCGGTGACAGCTGGTGGCAACCGCAGGAACCGGGCGGCGTTACCGGCGGCGGCAATGTGGCCATGAGCGCGAACGGCGGCACCATCGTCTGGAGCCCGGAAGGCGCCGCGGTGCATTACTCCACTACTCTCGGCAGTTCCTGGAGCCAGTCCGGCGGCGTGCCCCAGGGCGCGCGGGTGGAGAGCGACAGGGTCAACCCGCAGACCTTCTACGCCTTCAGCAGCGGCAGCTTTTATATTTCCACTGACGGCGGCGCGAATTTTGCGGCCACTGCCGCCAGCGGCCTGCCGGAGTCCGGCAAATTCCTCGCCGCGTCCGGCCGCGAGGGACACCTATGGCTCGCCGGTGGCGGTGTCGGTGGAGATGGCAGTGCGGTCACCGGCCTGTGGAGCTCCACCGACGGCGGTGCCGGCTTCAGTAAAATTGCCAGCGTGGAGGAGGGCGTGAATATCGGCCTGGGCGCCCCGGCGCCGGGTGCGGATTACCAGACGCTCTACCTGGTCGGCACCGTGGACGGCGTCACCGGCGTATTCCGTTCCACCGACGAGGGGGCCAGTTGGGCGCGCATCAACGACGACCAGCACCAGTACGGCAATATGGGCGAGGCCATCACCGGCGATCCGCGCATTTTCGGCCGCGTCTATCTCGGCACCAACGGCCGCGGCCTGCTGTACGCGGACCCGGTGGGCGGTGGTTCCAGCTCCTCGTCCAGCAGCTCCGGTTCGTCGGGCAGTTCCTCTTCCAGCTCGAGTTCGTCCAGCAGTTCCTCCAGTTCGAGTTCCTCGAGTAGTTCCTCTTCGAGCAGCTCCAGCAGTTCATCGAGTAGCAGCTCCTCCTCGTCTTCCAGCTCCGGCGGATCCGGCGACCTCACCTGCACCGTCGACTCGCTGAACGACTGGGGTGGCGGCTTTGTGCAGAACTTTACCGTCACCAACAACGGCAGCGCGCCGGTGAGCAGCTGGACGGTGCAGCTGGATTTCGGCCAGGCCGTGACCATCACCAACTCCTGGAGCGTCAGCCTGGACTCCACCAACGGCAGCCTGTTGAGCGGCGGCAATGTGGACTACAACGGCAACCTGCAGCCGGGCGCCAGTACCGGTTTCGGCATGCAGGGCGAACCGGGCAACCTGGGTGCGGTGACTTGCACCGCCCAGTGAGCTTGTAACCGCAATAAAGCAGTCCGGGGCCGGCGCAATGCCGGCCCCGGTTTTGCCATTGTGATTCCCTCTCTTTTCCTGCTTTGGCGGGACACTGGTATCCCGATTGGGTATCCTCAGTGACCGGAGGCCGTATACACACGAAGAGACACGGCAATGACAATAGGGAAAGTTATCCGATGGCCAAATTTGTATTCCGATCGCTGAAGACCTGCCTTGTCTTTTTACTCGGGTTTTGCTGGATTTCCACATCTACTGCCGCCGCAGAGAAACCGCTCAGCGCGCGCGACTACGGCGCCTTGCCCACCATCAGTATGATGAGCATCTCGCCGAACGGCGATATGGTCGCCTTCCGCAAGGCGGGCGGGCACCGCGATCTCGTCCTTGTCGTCTCCCTGAAAGACAGGAAAAGTGTGGCGGCGTTGGATATCAGCGAGATAACGCCGCGCAACCTCTATTTCGCCACCGAAGACGAGCTGATCCTGGTGGTCTCTGAGGTACGCAGCGTGCGCGGTTACCGCGGCACCCTGGACCTGAGTACCGCCTACGCCTACAACCTGCGCGAGCGCGAGCTCCGCCAGCTGTTGACGCCGGGGGACGTGATATACAAGGGCCAGACCGGGCTGGGGCGCATTCTCGGTCTTTCCCCGGACCGTAAATATGTCTATATGCCGGCCTATGTCGGGGAGTCCTACGACCAGAACCCGGATATGTCGGTGCTGCGGGTGAAACTGGATTCCCCGCGCCGACCCAGGGTCCACTTCGACGGAAAAAAACAGTCGCTGGATTTCTTTCTCGACAGGCAGGGGGAAGTGATCGCCCACGAGATTTTCGACAACCGCAGGAACAGGCACACCTTGCTGGCCAGGCAGGGTGACGACTGGAAGGAAATCTATCAGCGGGACACCGAGGTGCCGGAAATTTCCATCGTGGGAATTTCCCCGGACTGGGAATCCCTGGTAATACTGGGCAACAACGGCGCTACCGGCCGCGAGGACTACTTCACCCTGTCGCTGGTGGATGGCGAAATCAGCAATGCCGGCTTCGGGCGCGCCGATGCGGATATCGAAGAGGTCATTACCGGTCTCGACCGGGTCGTGTGGGGCGTGCGCTATTCCGGCTTCTCACCCAGCTACAAGTTCTTCGATGCGAAGCTGGACAGGCGCATGGCGGAGATCCAGGCGATTTTTCCCGAACAATCCGTGTGGCTGCACGACTGGAGTGACGGCTGGAGGGACCTTGTCGTCTACGTCGAGGGGCCCAACTTTTCCGGCAACTATTACAAATTCAGCAGGGGTGCGGAGCCGGTGCAACTGGCGGCGGCGCGGCCGCAGATCAGCGAGGCGGATATCCACCCCATCGGCAAGGTCACCTATCGCGCCCGGGACGGATTGCAGATTCCTACCCTGCTGACCATTCCGCGGGGCAAGCTGGGCGACATGAAGAACCTGCCTGCGGTGATGATGCCCCACGGCGGCCCGGGCGCCTACGACCATATCGGCTTCAACTGGATGGCACAGGCGCTGGCGAACCGCGGCTACCTGGTGATCCAGCCGCAGTTCCGCGGCTCCCGCGGCTTTGGCCAGGCCCACTACAGGGCGGGCCAGGGCGAGTGGGGGCGGAAGATGCAGGACGACGTCACCGACGCGGTGCACTTCCTGGTTGAAAAGGGTATGGTCGACCCCGGGCGGGTCTGCATCGCCGGCGCCAGTTACGGCGGCTACGCGGCCCTGGCCGGCGGTGCCTTCACGCCGGAACTCTACCGCTGCGTGGTCTCCATCAATGGCGTGGCCGACCTGCGCGACATGCTCAAATACGAGGAGAGAGAACACGGCAGGGACCACTGGGCGGTGGCATTCTGGGAGAACGCCATTGCCAAGGGGGAAACCTCCAAAGACAAGCTGGATGATATGTCTCCGGCGCAACACGCGGAAAACTTCCGCGCACCGGTGCTGCTGATTCACGGCGAACATGACAAGACTGTGGCCATCGGGCAGTCGAAAACCATGTACAAAAAGCTCAAGCGCGCGAAAAAAACGGTAGAGTTCATCAAGCTGGACGACGAGAACCACCACCTGCTGCAGGGGGAGACTCGCCTGCAGGCGATGGAGGCCATGGTGACGTTTGTGGACAAGCACTTGCAACGGTAATCATTCGTTCATGGCGTGCAGCGCCGCATCCTCTCCATAGACCTCAAACTGGTACAGGGAGTAGCCCCAGCGGGTGGCGCGCTCCCTGCCGTAGAGCCTGACATGGCGGGCGTCAACCGGATCGAAATTTATGGTTTCCATGCCGCCCTCGCCGTCATTCCGGGCGTACACGGTGTTCCAGTTCTCCCCGTCCATGGATACCTGGATTTCGTAGTCGCGGCCGTGGGCGGCTTCCCAGGAGAGTTTCACCCTGTCTATGCGGTAGGGCTCGCCCAGGTCCAGGGCTATCCAGCTGGGGTCCCGGTAGTCGCTGGACCAGCGGCTGCCCGGGTCGCCGTCTCGCACGTAATTGGGGTCGGCGGTGAACTTGCGTTCCTCGTTGGAGGAAGTGTGCACGGAAACCCCGTGGTAGCGCGCCAGGTCGCCGCTGCCTTTCTCACGTACGGAAACATTGAATTCCGCTGTGTCCGCCAGGCCTCCGGGACCCTCGGCGCTGACCCGGATCGCCGTCGAGCCGGTTTCTCCGGCATCGAAATCCAGGCGGATGCGGTTTTCCCCGTCGATGCTGGCGCTGACCAGATCGGCATTGGAATTCCCGGCTATACGATAGCGGAGCGATGCCCCGGATGGGTGGTGGCCGATTTCATCCAGGTCGACGTAGTGCACCGCGGTCTCGCTACCGGCGGCAAAGACGCCGTCGCTGATCCTCTCCAGCAGCGGATAGCCCAGCAGCCAGCGCACGCTGTTTTGCAACAGCGCCCGGTAACCGGAGTTGTCCACCGCCTCCCGGCCGTGCCCCAGGGCCAGGCCCATCACCCTGCCTTTTCCCCAGCGGCGCTGCCAGAGCACCGGGTGGTGTTCGGAGCGGGCGATTACCTCCAGGTCATCGGTATTGGTCTGCACGAAATAGAGTTCGTCGCGAATGGAAAAATTCGCCAGACCGCGCACGATGGGATGCTGTGCCTGGTCGTTGTAGTCATAGCCGTACCAGGCGTCGAATGTGAACACCATCCGCTCGCTCAGGTCGTCGCCGCCGAGAAAGCGGCCGCCCATCATCTGCGGGTAGCGCTCCGAATTGAGGAAGGTTACCAGGCCGGAATGCATCGCCAGGTAGGTCTTTCCTTCGCCGACAAAGCGGTAGAAGGCGTCCAGCTGTCTTTTCGTGGGAGTCAGGAACATGGAGTTGTTAAGGATCAGCTGGTAGTGCGCGAGGTCCCGGTCGTTGAGCAATGACAGATCCTCGGTCACGGTGACTTCGGCGATGCCGGCCAGTATTTCCACAATCCTGTCGTTGTGGAATTCGTGTATCCAGGGCGGATAGGCAGGGTTGCGCTCTTCGCTGTTGCCGTTGCCGGTAATCAGCAGCACCCGCGGCGCCGACGCCTGGGCCGCGGCAGACAGGCCAATCAGTAATAGGCATACAAGATATTTCACGGTTTCCCCCTCTGTGATCGGGACAATGGTTTTGGCTGAGTCGGTACAGTGAGAGGAGAAACTAACGGCGGAGCCTGATCCGGTCTTGTAAAAATCCGAAGGGTTTAACGCAGATTGCAGAGATAGGCGCGGCTTTCCTCGTCTAGGAAAAAGCCGGTCAGGGGTTTGTCCATGCTCCAGTACTGTGAGGGGCTGACACCGGCGAGGGACTTGAAGTCCCGGTCGAAGTGGGCGTGGTCGTAGTAGCCGCAGCGCTGTGCCACCTCCGTCAACGAGAGGCGGGGATCGCCCAGGTACTGGAAGCTCTTCTGGAAGCGGATCATCTTTGCCAGCTGCTTTGGCGTCAGGCCCGTGTGCCGCCGGAATTGGGACTGCAGGTGGCGGTCGCTCACGCCGAGTTGCGCGCAGAGGCTGTCGATGTTCGGCGGTTCCGGCATAAACAGTTCGCGCACCGCCCGCTCCACCAGCCGGTAGCCGCGCCCCTGTGCGGCCGGGAATTGCAGCCTTTGCAGCAGGAAGCCTTCCATCTGTTGCACAAAGCGGCAAAACAGCGGCTGCTCGAAGACGCCGTCGACAATCCGCCCGAGATCGCCGCCAAACAGCGCGCACAGGTCGATCGACTGGTCCCTCAGGTCGTCAATGGATTCGCGGGTAAAGGGGGAAAAACTGTGGGGATAGAACTTGATCCCGAAGTAGCGCTGCCGCCCCTGGGTGAAAACCTCGTAGGACCGGGTCATCTGTCCCACCAGCTCCGCCGCGGGATTGGTGCTGGGCCCGCGGCCGTCGTCGCGCAGTACCCGCGTTTCCACATTGAAGATGATCTCCTGGCAGCCGTCCGGCAGGGTGCGGTCGCAGAGGCTTCCCGGCCGGGCGGCGTCTATCTCCCAGAAGCAGTTGATATAGGGGCGCAGTTCCGTCCTGGGTGCCTGTTCGCGGTAGTTGATCACGGACATTCTTCCATAAGTTCCGCCGACTCGTCGCCGAACCGCTTTGCGGCTACTTTTCGGCTCCTCCCTCTGCGTACATACCCACGACCGCACCCACGAAGCCGCCGGCCACAGCGGAAGTCAGGACTTTCGAGTCTGCATCATCGACGACGGTTGAATACTTCTTGCCGTCCAGGCTGTAGGCAAAGTCCAACTCGGCCTTGTCCACGTCCATGCGCAGGTAGATGGGCGCACCGGGGGCAAGCGAGACTTTGGTTTCGGCAATGGTCTCGCCCCTGGCCGCGTTGTCTTTCCCGGCCTTCTTGCGCACCCGGAGCACAGTATCGCCGGAGGCATTCCTGCCCACGCCGAAGGCGTAGAAGTAGTCGTCACTTTGCAGGGCAAGCAATCCGGCTTCCTCCCCCTCGGTGCGGGGACTAAAGCGCATCTCTGTCCCGAATGAGGCCTTCATATGGGCCAGCCGACGGCCGACAAATGAGGGTTGTACGCGGTTGCCGATGCGGTCTTCTCTCGCCTCCAGATTCAGCGAGCCGTTCCCTGTGCTCCACCACTGCGAATGCGGCGTGCGGACAAAGAGCCAGTGTGGGCCGAGAGCATTTTCAGTGAACTCTTCGCGCACGGAAAAGTTTCCGGTCATTGCGCGTGCGGCGGGCTTGCCTTGCGGGAGGTTGGGCTTTTTCACCGCATAGGGCAGTGCGCGGCCTTTTTCCAGGATCACCGGCCAGCCGTCTTTCCAGCTTACCGGCAACATGAAGGTCTCCCGGCCCGTATGGAAGTTGCCCGGGTCCTGGGGCGGTGTAGCCAGGTCGTAGACCCGCGTGCCCAGGAACACGGCCCACCAGTCCCCGTTGGTATCCTGGAACATATCGGCATGGCCGGTGGCGGTCACCGGGTGCTCCCGGTCATCGGGCAGGCCGTACTGGGTCAGCACCGGGTTATCGGGATTGGCGGTGTAGGGCCCGAAAATATTTTCGGATTTGAACAGCAGCTGCTGGTGGTAATAGCCTGTGCCGCCGCCCGGAGCAGACAGGTAATAGGTGCCGTTCACCTTGTAGATGTGTGGCCCTTCCAGGTAATCCGTATTCCACTGGGGCACTTCGCCGCCGTCCACCAGCTGCACGTCTTCGGACAGCGGCTCAAAAGTGCGCGGGTCCACCTCCACGACGCGAATGTCGGTGTGGGCGGGGTAGCGCTTGTTCGCCGGCTCACCGTGGTGCACCACATAGGTTTTGCCGTCGTCATCGAAAAAGATGGAGGGGTCTATGCCACCCATGTACGGTATCCAGATGGGATCCGACCAGGGGCCCGCCGGGTCTTTCGCCGTGACGACAAAGTTTCCGCCGCAGCCGACACAGGTGTTGATCACATAGAAGGTGCCGTCGCGATACTCGATCGCCGGCGCATAGACACCGTTGTTGGGCAGTGCAAGTCCGTCGAACGACACCTGCTCCGGTCGGTGCAGGGCGTTGCCTATCTGGGTCCAGTTGACCAGGTCGCGACTGTGGAATACGGGAATGCCGGGAAAGAAGCCGAAAGTCGAATTGACCAGGTAATAGTCCTCCCCCACGCGAACGACACTCGGGTCCGGGTGATAGCCGGCCAGGATTGGGTTGCGGTACTCGTCGTCCGCCAGGGGTGTCTTGAACACCTCGTCGTCCCCCGCATATTCAAACCACGAAAAGCTGGCCGAGCCATCGGCTGGCGCTTTCTGGCTGTCGTCCTGCGCACAGGACAGGAGTAGCGCCATACATGCGGCGCCGATCAAAAGTTTTGCTTTCATATTCTTGTACCTTTATTACTGCACGTAGCGCGCAAGAAGCTGGATATAAGCCATCTGGTATCCGTTCGCGTTCTCGGTTACCGACCAGCTGGTGTTCATGAACGGTTGTCTACTCGGGGACGGCCCCGAAGAACAGATAAACCTCGCCCTGGTACCACTGCCCCAGCCTGCGCACCCGGTTGGGGCCGCCCTGGGGACCGTGCGCCTCCGGCGGGTGAAACTTGGTGCCTGTGGGGGCTATGCCGCTGAGCAGTGAGATATCCCCGGCGGGGAACGCGACACTCGTCTGCATCGGGTCCTTGGCCTCCTTCGGGGTGAACAGTCGCAGGAATGTATCTTCCGCGGTAGTGACCAGGGCGATGGGCATTTCCTGGGTTTCCAGTTGCGCCCAGTAGAGATCGCGGTGGAAGCCCTTGAACTCCGGGTATTCCCAGGACTGCCCGGTGACCGTGTCGTTGTAGTTCTTGTGCCAGGTATCGAAGGTCACGCCCTTGAGGCGGTTTTTCCACACCCGGTAGGGGCCGCGGCCCAGCCAGCGGACACCGGTGACCTTTTCCTCCGGGTAATCAAAGGTTACGCCCAGGTAGTCCTTTTCCACCTGTCCGGGGAATTGATAGGCGTAACCGAGCTGCAGCCAGCCGCCCGGGTGCAGGCGCCACTCGACCCGGCGCAGTTCGCCCTCGTATTGGGCGCTGACTACCTGAGCACCGTTCTCCTGCCGCAGGGAAATAGTCGACAGCTTGCCACCGCCGGAAACCAGCCGCGGGCCATTGCCCAGGGAGAGTTTTTTGCCATTCCGGCTGACTCCGGCCAGGCGCCCGTTATTCTTGTCGATCGTCAGCTGCAGGTCGCCGGTGCCGAGGCGGATCTGCGATTCGGTTTCCTCTGCGGTTACCGCGCCCTCACTGATTTGCACCAGGCGCCCGGCCATGGCCGCAGGCGAGATGATCATCCAGGTCCAGGTATAGATCTCCCGGCCGCTGGCGTCCGTCGCCGACAGGGCCAGTGCGTCCCGGGATTGCCAGTCTTCTGGCAGTGCCAGCCGCAGGCTGCCGGAGCGACCCGGGGCCACATCGGGCGCTTTGGCGCTGCCCCGCTCTGCCACTTTGTGAGCCACCGTGGTTTGAGCCGGGCCGGGAAAATCGATCAGTGCCCAGCGGAAATCCAGCTCGCGCAGGTTGGTGAAGTCGTAGCGGTTTTCGACCTGCAGCACGCCGTCAAAAGCGGCCGACAGGCGGCTCTGCTCGCTCTGCGGAAAATACACCGGTGACCAGATTTCTCGGATGGCAAAGAAGCTGCCCTCTTTTTCCCGGTAGGGCCCGAGGATACCGTCGGGGGCGGAATTGCCCGCGGTGTCGATGGCTCCGTCCCAGTCGTCGCGCACCAGGCCCTCGTCGAGCAGGGCCCAGATAAAGCCGCCGGCGGACAGGGGGTTTTGCAGCATGCGTTTCCACCAGTCGTCCAGGCCCGCACCGGCGCCGCCGTCGTAGAGGCTGTGCAGGAATTCGGTGGGCATAAATACCTCGTTGCCGCCGAACAGGCTGCCGGTGCAGCAGTCGTAGCGCTCGTAGTGGGCGGTATTGATGCCGCCAAACAATTCCCAGGGGTGGATCACCGGGCGGCGCTGGATATCCCAGTGGTGGTAGTCCCCGTCCAGCTCGGTATTCCAGCCGCCCTCGTTGCCGTTGGCCCAGATAATTACCGAGGGGTGGTTGTGGTCGCGCAGGATCAGTTCCTTCACCAGCGGCCGGCCCGCCTGGGTGCTGTAGGCATTCTGCCAGCCTGTGAGTTCATTGATCACGTAGAGTCCCAGCTCGTCGGTCATTTCCAGGAAATGCCTGTCTGGCGGGGAGTGCCCCACGCGCACGGCGTTCATGTTCATCTCCTTCATCAGCTCCACGTCCCGGCGGCTGATTTCCGGGCTGGTGGTGCGCCCGGAATCGGGCCAGAAGGAGTGGCGGTTGGCGCCTTTCAGGCGCACCTTGCGGCCGTTGACATAGAGTCCGTCCCGCGGGCGGACTTCGATGGTGCGGAAACCAAAAATCTCCTCCACCCGGTGCAGAGTCTTGTTGCGGCTGCGGAGTTCGAAGATGGCTTTGTAGCGGTGGGGTTTTTCCGCGCTCCAGGGAAGGATGCCTTTCGCCCGGGTTTCCACGGAAACCTGCTTTTGTCCCGGAGAGATTTTTGCCGAAAACGGCCGGCCTATGCGCTTGCCGTCGAGGGTGGTGATCTCCGCACGCAGTGAATCGGCGCTGTCGATGCCGCCCAGGAAAACCGAGCCGCGAAAATCGCCGCTATGCCCGGCGTCCAGGGCCGCGCGTTGGATATGCTCCGCCGGCCTGGCCTCCAGCCACACCGGCCGGTAGATGCCGCTGAACATCCAGAAATCCGCGCGGCGCTCGGCGAGATTGACGGACTCGTCGTCGGAATAGCGGGTGACCCTGACTTCCAGCAGGTTGTCTTCGCCGTATTTCAGGTGTTCGCCGATATCGTAGCGGAATTCATAAAATCCGCCCCGGTGGACCGGGCTGGCCAGAGAGCCATTGACACGCACTTCGGTGTCGGTCATGGCGCCGCCGAAGACGATTTCAATATCCTTGTCCCGCCAGTCGGCGGGCACGCTAAAGGTGTGGCGGTACTGCCCCTCCCGGTCCGGTGCCGCCGGTTCCTCCCAGTCGCTCCAGTAGTGATAGCTGCCGAAGCCCTGCGTCTCCCAGTTGGAGGGTACCGGAATAGTGGTCCAGTGCCCGCTGTTGCGGCCGCCGCTGATCTTGAACTGCCAGTCGACGGTATGGTCCTTGTCGGTGCCGCTTAGGTATTGGATTTCCGTCGAAACGGCAAAGGCCATCGCGGAGAAAATCAAAAGGAATAACGTGGATGTCGCCCGGCAGGTCACGGCTTGCCTCATATTTTTCTATTTGCAGGAGATTTTCTGTAGGAGCCTGCAATCAGGCCCCTAAGGCACAATGTTGTGAGTCACGGGTCCCCAAAATCACCACCAGGTCGTATAGAGTGCAACCAGTATCAGGGTGACGCCGATGGCGGCCAGGTTGAAACTCTGACTGGTGGCGAAACTGACTTCACCCAGGGATATCACATCGCCACCGCTGCCAACGGCAGTGCGATCGCGGTTTTCCAGTAGCGAGATAACCACCGCCAGCGCCAGGCAGATCAGGAATACCAGGCCCATGCGGTCCATAAACGGCAGCGCCGGCCATCCGAGTTTCAGTGCCAGCGACAAGGCCGCCGAACCAATGGCGACCACCAGTGCCGAGTTGGCGGTGGCGCGCGGCCAGAAGACACCGAGTGCGAACAGCACCGCGATGCCCGGAGTAAAGAAGCCGGTGAATTCCTGGATATACTGGAAAGCCTGCTCGAACTGACCCAGCAGCGGCTGCGCGCAGAGCATGCCCAGGGCCAGCGACACCAGGCTGGCGATGCGCCCCACTTTCACATAATGCCGCTCACTT
This sequence comes from Microbulbifer sp. SE14, assembly GCF_059834885.1. Lineage (NCBI taxonomy): Bacteria > Pseudomonadati > Pseudomonadota > Gammaproteobacteria > Cellvibrionales > Microbulbiferaceae > Microbulbifer > Microbulbifer sp. SE14. The sequence goes on from NZ_JCBAJA010000011.1 coordinate 111,471, forward strand.
TTTTGCGGCTGGTAGCGGGAATAGATGTCCATGGTGAAGATGGTGGAGATACTGTTGGTCATGGAGGCCAGCGAGGAGACGATGGCCGCCACCAGTGCCGCAAATACCAGCCCCTTGAAGCCCACCGGCATCAGGTTCATCAGCTGGGGGTAGGCCTGGTCCGGGCGCTCAAGGTCGGGAATCAACAACACTGCGGCGATGCCCGGCAGCACCACGATTACAGGCATCAGCAGTTTCAGGTAGGCGGCGAAGGCGATACCCTTCTGGCCCTCTTCTATGGACTTCGCGGCGAGCGCCCGCTGGATAATGTACTGGTTGAAACCCCAGTAGGCGAAGTTCACAATCCACATGCCGCCGAGCAGCACCGAGATACCCGGCAGGCTCATATAATGGGGGTTGTCTTCCGAGAGGATCATATCGAACTTCTCCGGAGCCCTCTGGGTGAGCTCCGCAAAGCCGGCGAGAATCCCTTGCCCTTCCGAAATCAAATCCAGCGACAGGTAGGAGAGCATCAGCCCGCCCATCACCAGCAGCACCACCTGGATGATATCGGTGAGTGCCACCGCCTTGAGGCCACCGTAGAGGGAGTAGGCCGCGGAAAACAGGCCCAGGAACAGCAGCCCGAACAGCAGCTCGACGCCGGCGATGGCGTTGACGGCCAGGGCTCCCAGCCACAGCACCGAGGTCAGGTTTACAAAGACATAGACGCCCAGCCAGAAAATGGCCATTACCAGTTTCACACGATGGTCGTAGCGCTGTTCAAGGAACTGGGGCATGGTGTAGATGCCCTTGCGCACGAACACCGGCAGGAAATATTTGCCGACGAGTATGAGCGTGATCGCCGCCATCCATTCGTAGGAAGCGATGCCCAGGCCGATAGCATAGCCGGAACCGGACATGCCGATAATCTGCTCCGCGGAGATATTGGCCGCGATCAGCGAGGCCCCCACCGCCCACCAGGGCAGGCCCTTGCCGGCGAGGAAGTAGTCCTGGGTGTTTTTCTGGTGGCCGCTTTTCTCCCGGGAAACCAGGTAGCCTATGGAGACCAGCATCGCCACATAGGCGATAAAGATCAGCAGGTCGACGGTTGCTAGTTGCATGGTTCTCACCTTTTCTGCAATTTATTATTTGGTTCTGTAGGGCGGATAAGCGCTACGGCTTTCGATCTTTCTATCCCGGAGTCTGCGGTTCGCCCATAACGATGCCGCGCCCGTCGGTGGCCACATAGACGCGGCCGAAATGGCGCGGGTCGCCGGCAATGGTACGAAAGCGCCGGCCGTACTCGTGTCGCTCATCGTTGATCCGCAGCCAGCGGTGGCCGCCGTCGTCGGAGCGCCAGATGGCGCGGACACCTTCGCGGTTGCCGATGGCGAAGAGCGCCGGCTCGTTTCTCCCCGGGGGTACTTTGCCGAAGGCCATCTGTTCCACGGCGATATCGCTTTCCACGCGTTTGAAATTGCGGCCGCTGTCGGTGGAGCGATAGAGCCCCTTCCGCGATACCAGCCACAGCTCCCCCTCGCTACCCGGCGTCGCCAGCAGGGGCCAGGGCTGTTCGCGATTGGTGGGTTCATCCGCGTGCAGGTCTTCCGGGAGTCCTCGGCTTCCCACCGATGAAAAGCTGGCCCCTCCATTTACACTTTTATGGATTTCGCCCGTGGCGAAATCCAGTGCGTAGAATTTCATGGCATCCACTCTGTCGGCCACCGGCCGCGCCTGCAGCGGCAGCCCTTTTACCGGCTGCCAGCTATTTCCGCGGTCGCGGCTGATCTGCGGCACCGGGGCCACAAATACAAAAGTGTTGCCATCGGCGGAGACGGTGATGGCGTTGTCGCCGCTCAGGTCGTAGCGCTTGGCGATGCCGCCGAAGTCCAGGGGCGGCACTGTGAGTGGTTGCCAGCTTTTGCCGTAATCCTCCGACCAGGCCAGGGTGGGCACAGGCCCCTTTGCCCGGTGCGGCGGTGTGCCGCTGCGCACGACGATATTGGGAGCCGCGCCGGCGTAATCGATCTGGTTGGTGTTGGCGAACAGCGGGCCGGTAAGCATGGTCCCGGGTGAGCGATCGAAATCCTCGTGTACAAAGCCACTGATATCGCCGAAGCCGGACAGCAGTTCCGGGCCTTCGGGCAGGCTGGTCAGTGCAATCACCGCAGTCTGTTCGATGCCCTTTACCCAGGGGCGCCACAGCAGCCTGTCCGCGCTCGCATTCTCCGTGCGGTAGACGGTGGCGCCGGTGGTGTAGGCAATTTCCTTTTCATCGAAGGGGTTGATCGCCAGGCCCGCGATCCACCAGCCGAAATCCGAGTCCCCGTCGCCCCAGTAGAGATAGGGCGTTGCACTGACGTCGCGCCGGCTGCGGGACTCCAGCTCGCGCCAGCTGTCGCCGCCGTCGTGGGACAGGTAGATGGTGTCGTGGGGGCGCCAGCGGTTGACCGTGGAGACGGCGACGATATCCGGATTCTGTCGGCTGACGGAGATTCCCATAAAACCGCCCTCTGCGCCCTTAGGCGGCGGGGTGATATCGCTCCACGTCGAGGTGCGGATATCCAGTTTGTACACGGCACCGGCTTTGATGCCGTTGGGGCCGATACTGTCGCTGTAGGCGATATAGAGGTCGTCACCGCCGAGGGCTGCCTTGACCGGCAGCAACTGCGGGCCGCCTTCGATCTTTTTCCAGTTCTCGCCACCATCACCCGAGCGATAGAGACCGGCTCCCTCCCTGTCCGCCACGGCGGCAAAGATGGACTTTTCCGCGAAGATCACGAAACTGATACCGGCATTGGTCGCCCAGCGCCTTTGCGGCAGACCCAGGCCCTTGTGCGGAAAAGACTTTACCCGGTGCCAGCTGGCGCCGCGATCGCGCGATTGCCAGAGGCCGTCGTGGCGGGAGCCGAAATACAGGATGTCGGTGTTGCGCGGATCCACCGCCAGCCGCTCACCCAATCCGCGGCCATCCTCGTTGCCGCCCATGCGAAAGGGTACCGGTACTGTTTCCCAGTGCTCACCGCGATCGAAGGAGCGCAGCATGGCGGCCGGGTTGCGCTTGTACATCCCCGCCGCCATATGTACCACATCCGGATCCCGCGGATCCGCGGCGATGCTCTCGATGCCGAAATAGCTGGATTCCGCCATCTGGTCCTGCAGCGGAATCCAGTACTGCCGATCCTTGTCCCAGCGATAGGCGCCGCCCATATCCGTGCGCAGATAGGCGAGGCCCTCCTCCGCCTCGCTGAAAATAATATTCGGCGCGAAGCCGCCGGCGCCAACGGTGATATTGCGCCAGTGGTAATTCTCTTCGGCTACGGCACCGTTGGTGGCGACAGCCATAAGAAATGTGGCAATCAGTTTCTTCAACATCTCGAATCCGCTATTCCCGCCGTTCCTACGGGAGTATTTAACTTGCGCCCAGTTGCGCCAGGAATTCCTCGTGGCGCGGCGCATGCGCACCGCCCGCGGCCACCGCGCGGCGCATTTTCTCCAGCACCTGTGCCAGCTGATCCGTATCCAGGCTATCTACGTCCGCCAGGTAGCGCCGGGGCCGGAAATGCAGGCCGTTGTAGATGGCCAGCCAGCTGGCCTCGCTGAAGGACTCCTGCTCGTAGACGAGCATTCGGCCGTCGTCGGCGAAGGCGTCCAGCTTTGCCTGCAGGGTGTCGGGTACCGACATTTCCCGCATCTGCCGCCAGAAGTCGGTGTCGTCGCGGCCGCTGAGCTTGTAGTGCAGGATGATAAAATCGCGGATGCGCTCGTACTCCGCGCGGTTGAGGCGATTGGCCTCGGCGGTTTTCGCTGGATCGGGAACCAGATCGGGCAGGAACTGCACCAGTTTCTCCACGCCGGTCTGGATCAGGGAGATGCTGGTGCTCTCCAGGGGCTCGATAAAGCCCGAGGCCAGACCCAGGGCGACACAGTTTTTGTGCCAGAATTTCTTGCGCATGCCGGCGGTAAAACGCAGCAACCGCGGCTCGCCCAGGGGATCGCCGTCCAGGTCTTGGAGCAGGGCCGCCCGCGCCTTTTCTTCGCTTGTGTGGGCACTGGAGAAGACGTAGCCGTTGCCGCTGCGGTGTTGCAGGGGTATCCGCCAGCGCCAGCCCGCATCGAGCGCCGTGGCTCGCGTGTAGGGCGGTGCTTCGCCTTCGCGCTGGCTCTGTACCGCCAGGGCGCTGTCCACCGGCAGCCAGTGATTCCAGTTTTCGTAGCCGGTGGCCAGGGCGCCTTCGATCAGCAGGCCGCGGAAGCCGGAGCAGTCGACAAACAGGTCGCCGCCGAGCCGGCCCCCGTCCGCCAACTGCAGCTCTTCGATGTCTCCGCTGTGGCTTTTCAGCAACACATTTTCGACTTTGCCCTCGATGCGCTCCACGCCGCGCGCCTCCGCGTAGTTGCGAAGGAAGCGGGCGTAGCGCGCGGCATCGAAATGGTAGGCGTAGCTATAGAGGGCGAGGGGATTGCTGGCATTGTCGTCCGGCTGTGCAAAGCGTCCGGCCCTGGCCATGGCAATGGAGAGGCAGTAGTCCTCTAACGGCGCCGCGCGGCCCAGCTTGTGCAGTTTCACCCAGCAGGGAAAAAAGGGCAGGCCGCCGACAGGCGCGCCGAAGTCCGCAAAGGGATGGAAAAAGCTCTCCCCGCGCCTGTGCCAGTCGGCAAACTCGATGCCCAGCTTGAAGGTGGCACCGGTGGCTGCGACAAAGTCCCGCTCGTGAATGCCCAGGTACTGGTTCAGGCGGATGATCCCGGGCACGGTGGCCTCGCCCACGCCCACGGTACCTATCTGTTCCGATTCCACCAACTGGATTTTCAACGGGTGGTTGCGGTAGTGGCGGGATAGAACGGCGGCGGCCATCCAGCCGGCGGTGCCCCCGCCGACGATGGTGATTTTGTTTATAGGTGTAGCTGCCATATCTTGCTCTTATTTCACAGCCGGCATTTCTGTAGGAGCGGCGGGGCGGGCCCGCGGCCCGCCTTGCCGAGCTGGAGCTCGGCGCTCCCAGGGATCAAGCGGACTTTTTCAGGACCAGCTTCTCTCCCTTGTACTCCACAGACTGTGCCGGCTCGGCCTCGAAATCCGCCGCGCTGTCGCCCTCGGCGATCCAGCGCACGCTGATCTTCCGGGTCTCGGCCATGCCCTCGAAGCTGCCGATACGCTTGCCGATTACCAGTTCGCCACTGGCGTCGTCGTAGCGCACCGGAATCCGCGACCACTGGCCCTTCTCGTAGCCGTAGCTCACACCGTCGTCCTCGTAGATCTCGAAGCTGCCGTCCGCGCCGGTGAACACGTTCAGGGTCAGCGGCAGGTTCAGGCTCTCGCCGGTGTGCTGGATTTCCGGGCCGGTGGGCAGGATGCTGCCGGCTTTGACGAACAGCGGCATGCGCGAGTAGGGCGCGGCGGTGTCGATGGTCTGGCCGCCGGAGTATTTCTCGCCGCTGTCGAAGTCGTACCAGTCGCTGCCCGCAGGCAGGTAGACGTCGCGGGAGCGGGCACCGTATTCGTACACCGGGTTCACCAGCAGGGATGGGCCGAACAGGAACTGGGTGTTGATGTCGCGCACGTTGGGATCGGCTCCGAAGTCCATCGCCAGGCCGCGCATCATGGTGCCGTCCTTGTGATGGGCGTCGCCGGCCAGGGTGTAGATGTAGGGCATCAGGCGATAGCGCAGTTTGGTGTACCAGACCATGCTGTCGTAGGTCTCGCTGCCCTCGTCGGCGACGTTGTAGATTTCCCGGTAGGGGTTCTGGCCGTGGGCGCGGAACAGCGGGGTGAAGGCGCCGAACTGGAACCAGCGCAGGTTGAGTTCCTGCCACTCCTGCTTTTCGCTCTCCGCCATCTGCGTGTAGTGGCCGACGACGGTGTCACCGTTGTAGCGGTAGCGGTCCTCCGGCGTGAAGCCGCCGATATCGAAGGTCCAGTAGGGCATGCCCGCCATGCCGACGCCGACGCCCGCGGCGATCTGCTCCTTCAGGTTGGACCAGCGGGAGACCACGTCGCCGCTCCAGATGGCGGAACCGGTGCGCTGTATGCCGCCGAAGCCGGAGCGGGTGAGGATAAAGCTGCGCTTGTGGCCATCGGTTTCGCGCTCGCCCTGGTAGACACTCTCCGCGTGGGGCAGGGCGTAGGCATTGAATACCTCGGCGCCGGTGCCCAGGGCATTGGGGGTGATCAGGTCCTTGCGGTGCTCGAAGGAGAGGTTGGAGTGGATATCCGGCTCCACCGCATCCAGCCACCAGGCGTCGAAGCCGAGCACATTGAGTTTGTCCCTGATCTGGCCCCAGTAGATCTCCCTGCACTCGGGACTGTAGGCGTCGTAGAAGGTGTTCAGGTAGCCAGAGCCTATCCAGTCGAGGTTTCCCTGCTCGATGTTCTTGTTGAACATGCAACCTTTTTCATTCAGCACCTTGTAGTTTTCCGTGGTGGGATAGAACTTGGGCCACACGGAGATCATGATATTGGCATCCAGCTCGTGGACCCGGTCCACCATGCCTTTCGGGTCGGGGAAGTGCGCCTTGTCGAAATCGTGGCTGCCCCAGGCGTCCTCCGGCCAGTAGGACCAGTCGAGCACGATATTGTCGATGGGGATCTCGCGCTCGCGGTATTCCTCCAGTGCGTCCACCAGTTCGTCCTGGGACTTGTAGCGCTCGCGGCTCTGCCAGAAGCCGAAGGCCCACTTGGGCAGCATGGTGGCCTTGCCGGTGAGTTGGCGGTAGCCGGAAATCACTTCGTCCTTGTCGTCGCCGGCGACGAAGTAGTAGTCGACGGCCTTGCCGGTGTCGGCGCTGAAGGAAAGCTGTTGTGCTTCCTCCGCCGGGCGCGGCGCATACTGCAGCAGGCGCAGGTAGCCGCCGCCGACCTTCCAGTCCAGGTCCAGCTCGTACTTGCGGCCCGCCTGCATTTCCACTTTGGCGTTGTGGTACCAGGGGTTCCAGTTCATGCGCCAGCGGTCCAGCAGCTCCTCACCGTCCAGGGACAGGGTGGCGTAGCCGCTGGAGTACATCTTGAATTCGTGCTCGCCGCTGTGCTTCGGTTCGATGCGGCCGCTCCACTCGATGCGCAGGTCCTTTGCGTCGGCCACCTCTTCCGGCAGCGGGACTTCGCGCACGCTGCCGTGGGACAGGAACTGGTAGTTCAGGTCCGCCTCGGTGCGCGTGAGTTTGAGTTCGTCGCCGTCGTAGTAGCGGGCGGTGAGGCCGCCTTTGTTGCCTTCGGCATCGTAGAGTTCAAACTCCGCGGCCAGCGGCTGCGGCGGCTGCGGATCGCCCAGGCGGCTGATGCCGGTGTTGTTCCACAGCAGGCCGTAGTTGCGGCTGGAAACCAGGTAGGGTATGGCAATTTCCAGATTGTAGGTGGTGAGTTCGATATTCTCGCCGGCGTAGTTGACGCGGCCGTCCTGCTGCTGGCCCAGGCCGTAGAAGGCCTCGCCGGGCAGGCGCTGGAAGCGCTGGCGCACGGAGTAGGAATCGGCGTCCACCGGGCCCGGCTCGCCGACCACCGGCGCCAGGCTGCGGCCCGCTTCTGTCAGCAGTGTCTCGCCATCTGCGCCCTTGAATTCCACCGCGCCGTTCACAAGGGAGATCTCCGCGGCAATCCCTGCGGTTTTAACGATCAGCTCCCCGTCGGCCTCGGTGACGGAAAACTCTGTCTGCTGCGGCTCGGCCACCACCATCAGGGTGTCGGGCAGGTTGTTGAAGTCCTGCTGTGGTGTGGCGGTGATGCGGATGATGTCTTCGTCGATGACCTGCAGGCGGACTTTTTTGAAGTCGCCGCCAGTCGGGGTCACCACGGCACCGTCTTTGGTCTGCTGCCAGCTGGCGTGGGTTTGCAGGCTCTGCTCCTGTCCGCCGTCGCAGGCGTAGAGCCAGGGGAAGAGAGCCAGTGCCATCAGGGGGCGTGCGTGAACTTTGTATTTTTTCATGGTCCTGTCCGTACTCAATTTGTTATCAAATTCTGTAATTCTGGATTTTCCCATCCTACGAATCTGTGCCTGTAGGAGCCTGCTTGCAGGCGAAAAGCTACGGACTTCCGCTCTTTTTCGCCTGCAAGCAGGCCCCTACAATTGCAAGTCCCGAGTCCCGAATTACTCCGTCTTGTAAGTGGCGAGCTTCACTTTCAGCACATGGGGTCTGCTGGTGAAATTCAGCCCCCAGTCCGTCTGGTCACCGTTCCATACCCGCTCGAAAATCCATTCGCCGTTTTCAAAGTGGCCCTCTTCAACCCGGGCCATCATGAACTGCTCGCCCTCCAGCTCGCGCTTGGGGGAGAAGCTCACTCGCGCGCGCAAGGCGGTTACCAGGTATTCGTTATTGCCCAGTTCCGCGATCACGGCGCCGCCGGAAGAGGGCGTATTGCCCTCGGGCGGGGCTATCCAGAACATGGGGCGGCCGTAGGTGACCTCGGCGGTCCAGTCCCCCAGGTCCAGGCGCTGGGTGTAGGCCTCGCCGTTCTTGTCCCCTTCTTCGCCCTCAGTGGTCTGGGCATTCCACAGGTTATTGTCCTTGTAGGTGTCCACCGGCTCGGACACGCCCCAGGTGCGCTTCCGGTAGCTGATATCGGCCCACTCCCGCGCCATGGGCCCAAAGAAGCCGTACAGCTCGGCGAAATGGCCGATGGTCTCATCGTCCATTTTCTCCGCCCCAAGCGGAAAATTGGTGTAGTCGGTGTAGTCCATGCCGAAGGGCGCAAAACCTAGGGCGCCGTGGCCCAGGGCGGTGAAGAAGTATCGGGCGTAGGGCTGGTCATTGCCGATCTCGGCGATATACAGAGGGTTGTCATCACGCGTGTATAGCTCCATCACCCTGGCGGCGGTCTTGTGGTCGCGGAAATAGATGTCCGGCGAGATCATGTCGATACTGGGAGCGGCGGATTTCCAGATGTGGATGACGTTGTCGGTGGCTCCGCCGCTGGAGTACTGGCCGGGCTTGCCCGGGTTGAACGGGTTGCGAAGGGCCACGTTCACGTACATGGGCAGCGCGTAGACCGATTTGCCGGCCGCGGCGATTTCGTCGACATAGCGGGCGATATGCCAGGCGTGGAAGAACTCGTCGGCGTCTTTGCCGAACACGGATTTCCAGTTGCCGGGCTTTTTACCCACATCCGCGAGCAGTTTTTCCGGTACCGCCTGCTCAAACACCTTCTGTGCCGCAGTGGAGAAGTCGCGGGCGGAGCCATAGGTGCCCACTTCGTTTTCCACCTGCACCATGATCACGGTGCGCTGCTCATCCACTTTCTTCAGATGCCGCATCAGTGCCACGAAAGCCTTCTTGTCCGCCTCCAGGGTGGTGCGGAAGTGCGGCGACAGGGAGTTCAGGGTCTTGCCTTCCCCGGTGATGACCCGCGGGAAGCGCTTGTTGTCCAGCTTGACCCACTCCGGCGCATAGGCTGGGCCGTTGTTCTTCCAGGTGGCGAACCACAGCAGCACCAGGCGCACATCTCTTTCCCGCGCCTGCGCCAGCAGGGTATCCACAAAGGAGAAATCGAATTCCCCTTCCTCCGGCTCCACCTGTTCCCAGGCCACCGGAATGACCAGGGTGTTGGCCTGCATCTTCTCCACCACCGGCCACACATCGGGCAGGGCCGCGACGTAGTTGGCGGAGTTGTTGGTCTGGGCACCGAGAATCAGGTAGGGTGCGCCGTCCACCATCAGGGCGTGGCGGCCACTTTCATTGATAAGTTGGGGGATGGGTCTGTCACTTTTAGCCGATGCCAGGCAGCTGGCGAACAGCAGGAAAAGCGCAGACAAAATGACTTGATAATTCACTCTGTTCATTGGCATAGACATAAGAAATTGGGAAAAAAGGGGGCTCTTGCGAGCCCCGCAAGCATGCGGTGGTGCAATCCAACGGGGATCGGATTTGCACCACCTAGACGAGTCTAGAAATTGATCCTGACGCTGGCCTGGGAGTGGGTGTAGGCGTGATGATTGCCGATATCTCCCTGCCCCGTCAGGTCGACGATACTTTCCTTTGGCCGTTGCGGGTGCAGCCAGAAATATTTCAGAAAACAGTGCAAGAATTAATAGGGGAGCTCTCAACATCGTTATTTTACCGCTGCAAGTTTCTCGTGGGTTGCAAGTATGTGGCGGTTGATAAACTCGTCGTGGCTGGGCAGGGTATCCGCAATGCGGTAATTGTTCCCCACCCGCTTGGCCATCTTCTCGCGCAGTGCCTCTTCCGGGATTTTGTCCACCATTGGATCGTAGCGACGCGGATAGACGCCGAGACCGAGGAACATGGCTCGCCAGCTGGGTTCCCGATAGGACTCCTCTGCCTGCAGGGCGACTCGGCCGCAGCTCCGGAAGACATCGATCTTGTGCTGCAGGGAATCCGGCAGCGGCATATTGCGGCAGTAGCGCCACAGATCGCCGTCGTCACGCTGGCCGGCGCAGTAGTGCAATATCAGGAAATCGCGGATGCGCTCGAACTCGAGGCGGCCGACGCGGTTGTACTCGGCGGTGATGACCGGGTCGAATTCGCGATCCGGAAACATCTCTATCAGGCGTGCCAGACCTGTCTGGATCAGCTGGATACTGGTGGACTCCAGTGGTTCCATGAAGCCGGCGGAAAGCCCGATGGCAATGCAATTGTTTTTCCAGAACACTTCGCGGTGGCCGGTGGAAAAGCGCAGCAGGTTGGGCTCCGCGAGCAGCTCTCCATCCAGGTTGTCCCGCAGGGTCTGCTCCGCAGCCTCGTCGGAAATAAATCGGCTGCAATAGACATGGCCGTTGCCGGTGCGGTGTTGCAGGGGGATGCGCCACTGCCAGCCGGCCTCCCGGGCGGTGGCGGTGGTGTAGGGGGAGAATTCTCCCGCTCTCGCGCAGGGGACAGTTACCGCCCTATCGCAGGGAAGCCAGTGGCTCCAGTCAATGAAATCGGTGTTCAGTGCCCGGCCCAGCAGCAGGCTGCGGAATCCGGAACAATCGATAAACAGGTCCGCTTCCAGGTAGGTCCCGTCTTCCAATTGGAGGGCGCGGATATAACCATCCTCGCTACGCAGCTCGACGTCTGCGACCATGCCCTCGCGGCGTTTCACGCCTCGCTGTTCGGCATACTCACGCAGGAACTGCGCGTAGAGAGCAGCGTCGAAATGATAGGCGTAGCTGTAAGATGGCAGCCCTGGCCGCATTTCCTGCGGCGGCGGGGCGAAACGGCCTTTCTTTGCCGCAACCTGGGAAAAGCTGTAGTCGTCGACGGGTGTTGTATCGCCGAGGTTTCTCAGTTTCAGCCAGTGGTGATGGGGTGATATACCTTCTATATATTCGCCGAAATCGCCGAAGGCATGGAAAAAGCGGTTGCCCTTGCATCCCCAGTCGCGAAACTCGATACCAAGCTTGAAGCTGCCTTGAGTCCTGTGGATGAATTCCCTCTCATCGATCCCGAGTACGCCGTTGAATTCCCGCATGATTGGCACTGTGCCTTCGCCGACGCCGACGGTGCCGATCTGCTCGGACTCAACCAACTGGATATCGATGTCCAGCTTGCTTAGAAAACGCGCAAGCAACGCAGCGGACATCCAGCCTGCCGTGCCGCCGCCGAGGATCACTACACTGCGTATCTGGTTGCTTTGCATGACTTTTTTTACCGCTGTTATCGATGCGAAAAAGCCCGGCCCCGAAGGGCCGGGAAACTTCTATGAGGACTAGAAGCTGTATCGCGTTACAAAGGCGATTCTGCGGTCGGTGTCGGTCCAGCTGTACTGTGTGTCTTGCCCACCCTCAGACAGCACGTCCAGCTCGGTTCTCTCGTTGAGAATATTGGTTACCTGCAGGCCGAACTTCAGGTTGTCGGTGGCGTTGTAGAACACCGAGCCATCTAACTGGCCAAAGTCGTTGAACCACACCGGACGGTTAATATTGGCCGCGGAGGTGGTCAGCAGGTAGCGCTCCCGCCAGTTGTAGGCCAGGCGCGCGGAGATGTCGTACTTCTCATACATCAGCGCCAGGTTGTAGCTGGTCTTGGACATGCCCTCGATGGGCAACGTCTCGTCAGTAGCGCCATTCTTCTGGGCTTCCTCGAACGGGTTGATTGCAGTGTTGACTCCACCCTCGTTATCGATATAGGTGAAGTTGGCCTGCAGTCCGAGGCCGTCGAAGGGGCTTGGCAGCATGTCGTAGAACTGCTGGTAGGCGACTTCGAAGCCCTTCAGTTTGCCGCTGGCGGCATTGGTTTGGCGGGTTGCTTCGAACTCGTAGGTTTGCCCACCATAGGTATACTGCTCCACCCTGGTCACCAGGGCGACATAGTCCTGGATATCCTTGTAGAAGGCGGCAAACGTCAGGCTGCCGGAGTCGTTGAAGTACCACTCGAGACTGGAGTCGAACTGGTCGGCGACGGTCGGCTTCAGGTTCGGTGCACCACCAGTGGCTGTACCGTGGGTACTGGTGTTCGGGTTGAACTGCTCGCCCTCGAAGTCAAATGAGAGACTGGTGTAGGGGCGCGTCTGGCTGAAACTTGGGCGTACCATGCCGCGGGACAGGCCGAAGCGCAGTTGCAGATCGTCCTGCAGCATAAAGCGCAGGTTCAGGCTCGGTAGCACATTGGTGTAGCTGTTTGTGAACCCCTTGTACTCGCCCAGTTCAGCCAGATAGGCGTCGACGAATGCCTGGGCGCCGGCGCAATCCGCTGACGAGGAGCCGTTACAGCTCTCGCCGACACCGCCGGCCACAGAGCGGCCGTAGGCGGTGGTTTCGGTTTCCACCACGCGCACGCCGAAGTTGCCGTCGAAGGGTAAGCCCAGCATTTCGCCGCTGCCGTCGCCGAAGCGCAGGCTGGCGTAGATGGCCCGGGTCTTTTCGTTCTGCTCGTTGATACCGGCGCTGACGTTGTCGCCGCGCGGGTCCAGGTCGTAGGCATCGGGGGCTATCAGCGGTGCCCAGCCCCAGAACTGGCCGTTGTTGGCGACGATGCTTTCGAAATGCTCGTAGGCGCCGGTATTGCTACTCACCAGGCTCTCAGTGGGGAGCCAGCCAACCGAGGGAACGTTGACATCGCCGCGCATAAAGTCGTCGTAGGTGTACAGCTCGCTCTGGCCGACGGCGGACTCGTGCAGGAAGGCGGTGTTGTCCGCGCTGTTGTTCAGCCAGTATTGGTTGGACAGCAGGGACCAGTTCCAGCCGGTCTGGCGGGTGATGGTGTCCTTGTCAGTGGCGCGTGCGCCGAAGCGGAACGATCTCAGGAAGCTGTCGTCCTCGAAGGTGTACTCGGCGTCTAAACGCCCGGCCAGGGAATCCGCCTCGTTGTCCTCCAGGTGATCCATGGCCGCGCCCCACCAGTATTGATCTGCCTGCGACAGTCGGGCCTGGTCGGAAACGGACAGGGCGGGATCGCTGCCGGAGAAATCGAAAGTGGTATCCGGATAGTCACCGTTTTCATCGGCGAGTATGCCGGTATAGGCGGTCATGCTCAGTATTTCGGCCTTGGACTCCACATATTGCAGGTCGCCGCTGAAGGCCCAGCGCTCGCTCGGCGTGTACTCAAATTTCAGCGAGTAGTCGCCGACACTGCTCTCCCGCTTGCCGTAGCGGGTGTTGTAGGCGACGGCGGAATCGTGCAGGGTGCCGCTTTCCAGCACGCCGTTTCCATCGTACTGGTAGTCGCCGTTGCCCGGGTTCAGGTTGCTGCCCCCGGGACCGTTGATACCCACGGCCCTCTCGATATCCTCCGGGTTGGCCTCGGAATAGAAAGCCTGGGCGGTAAACGTCAGCTGGTCGTTGGGCGCCCACTGGAAGGCGCCGTTATAGGCGTTACGCTCCTGTTCCCAGTCCACGCGGCGGAAGCCCAGCCCGGTTGGCAGGTAGACGGTGCTGCCGTCTTCCAGTTGTTGGGGCTCATAGCGGCCGGACTGGATGGCGTCGGTGCGGTTGCCTATCTCGGCGAGGCTGACTGAGAAGAGCACGCCAATCTCACCTTCGCCGACATCCCAGCGATTGCTGTATAGGGCGTTGCCGGAGGTGAAACCTTCATCGTAGAGGTCCGCGTAATTGTAGTCGGCAGAGAAGGCCAGCAGCTGTTCTCTCTGCTCCAGTGGCAGGCGGGTTCGCAGATTGACGGTGCCGCCGAGGCCCCCCTCCACCTGATCCGCAGTGGGGCTTTTGTAAACGTCGATTCCCGCCAGCAGGTCGGCGGAGACATCCTCGAAGCTGAGGCTGCGGCCGCCGGAGGCGGAGAAGATATCGCGGCCGTTGAGCTCGGTCCGGACCCAGCTCAGGCCGCGCACGAAGACACCGCCGCCCTCGGCGGCGAGTCGCGCGGGATCGCGAGCCTCATTGGTGCGCTGCAGCTGGATACCGGGAATCCGCTGCAGCGCTTCGGAAATGGAGCGGTCCGGCAGTGCACCGATATCCACGGCACTGATGGCATCCACTACCTGTTCCGCATCCTGCTTGATGGCCTGGGCCGAGAGGATACTGGCGCGCTGGCCGGTAACCGTAACCTCTTCCAGTGCCTCCGCATCGAACTTGTTATTCTCTTCGGCGGCCTCTTCCTGCGCGAACGCGACTGCACCCACAGCCATCAGTGAAATGCCCGAGGCCAGCCGGATAACGCCGGTGGCCCGCTGGATATAGTGCGGCAGTTTTTTCCTGGCAAATGCACCGTTATTTTTATCTCTCATCGCTCTTCTCCCGTCACATTGGTCGTTTTGTAACCCAAAGACACATTTTTTGTACTACTTGAAACTATCTCCATGCGACCGCCGGTTCGCTGTTGGTCAGGAGGTAGGTCTCCCCCACCCGCGCGTCGAAGGTTCCTGTTTTGCCTTCTCGATGCAGGTTGAGAATTTTGTTATCGCCGATCCGGCGCAATGTGAATTCGCTGTTCTGCGGCAGGCGCAAATGCAGTTTGCCGTCGCTGCCGGCGGCGATGCGCGCGCTCTGCAGCTTTGTGTCTTTCCACTGCATATCCACGGTGGCATTGCCGCGGGCGCGCAGGCCCTTTACCGAGCCTTCTTTCCAGGCCCGGGGCAGTGCCGGCAGCAGGTGGATCTCGTTGCCGTGGGACTGCAGCAGCATCTCGGCGACACCGGCGGTAGCGCCGAAGTTGCCGTCTATCTGGAAGGGCGGGTGGCTGCTCCAGAGGTTCGGCAGGGTGCTGTCGCGCAGCTGGGCGGCGAGGATTTTGTGGGCGCGGTCGCCGTTTTGCAGGCGCGCCCACAGGTTGATTTTCCAGGCGCGGCTCCAGCCGGTGCCGGCGTCGCCGCGGGCCTCGAGGGAGGT
This sequence comes from Microbulbifer sp. SE14, assembly GCF_059834885.1. NCBI lineage: Bacteria > Pseudomonadati > Pseudomonadota > Gammaproteobacteria > Cellvibrionales > Microbulbiferaceae > Microbulbifer > Microbulbifer sp. SE14. Next base: position 126,665 of record NZ_JCBAJA010000011.1, read on the forward strand.
GCGCGCGGCCTCGAGCAGCTGCGGCGTGTCTATCTGATGCGCGGGGTAGAGGGCGAAGAGTTGCGAGACGTGGCGGTGCCGGTTTTCCGGGTCGTCCAGGTCCGCCTTCCACTCCTGCAACTGTCCCCAGGCACCGACGCGCAGGCCCGGGTCCAGGTTGGCCAGGGTATCGTCCAGCCTTGCCGCGAATTTCCGATCGCCGAGCAGCAGGGCGGCATCGCGGGTGTTGTGCAGCAGTTCGGACACTATCTGCTGGGACATGGCGGCGCCGGCAGTGAAGTCGCCGTGCTCCGGCGAGTAGCTGGGGGTGACCACCAGCAGGCCGTCGCGCGGGTCGGGTACCAGTGCGTCCAGCCACAGCTGGGCGGCGCCCTTCATGGCCGGGTAGGCGCGATCGCGCAGGAATGCTCTGTCACCGGAAAACAGGAAGTGCTGGTAGTAGTGGGTGGCCAGCCAGGCGCCGGCCTCCGGTTGCCAGAAGGCGGTGGGCCAGTCGATGACGCCGGAGAAGCCCCAGATATTGGTGTTCAGGAACAGGGTCCAGCCGCGGGTGCCGAGGAGTTTTTCCGCGGCCAGGGCCCCGGGCTCCTGCAGGCTGTCGACGAAGTCGAACAGTGGTGCGGTGGTCTCGGCCAGGTTGGTGACTTCCGCCGGCCAGTAGTTCATCTGCAGATTGATGTTGGCGTGGTAGTCGGCGTTCCACGGCGGGGTGGCGGAGTTGTTCCAGACCCCCTGTAGGTTGGCGGGCAGGGAGCCGGGGCGGGAGCTGGCGATCAGCAGGTAGCGGCCGTACTGGAAGTAGAGGGCCTCCAGGGCGCGGTCGGCGGCGGCGTTGCCGGTGCCGTAGCTTTGGAGCCACAGGTCTATGGGTTTATCCGTAGGAGCGGCGGGGCGGCCATCCGCCGCTCCTACAAGGTGAGGGGGCTCAATCAGATCTAGGGCCACGCGGCCGAACAGCGGGCGATAGTCGGCAATATGGGCGGCGCGCAGGACCGGGTAGCCTTTGCGGCAGGCCCGGTCCATGCGGCCTTGCACCATCCTGTGAGCAGGATTGGAATTCCGGTAGTGGGGGTATTCGGGGGCGTAATCGGTGCCCGCGGCCAGCAGCAGGGTGGCGCTGTCGGCGCCGGTGACGCGGATGCCACCGTCTTTCGTGCGGGCGATGCTGCCGCCCTCGGCGATCACCTGCAGCTGGGTCTCGTAGCCCAGGCCGTTATCGTTCAGTTCACCGCTGGCGGTGATGCGCCCCTTGTCGACCGTGATCAGCGCGCTGCGGTTGTCCGGAATGTTCAGCCTGGCGGTGAAGCTGATCTGCTTCTCGCGGTCGGCTTCCAGGTGGACGGCGATGACGCCGTCCGGATAGCTGGCGAAGTATTCCCGTGTGTAGCGCACGCCGTCAGCGGAGTAGCTGACCCGGGCCAGGGCATCGGCGATATCCAGCTCGCGCCGGTAGTCGCTGACCGCTTCCGGTTGCGGCTCGGTTTGGGAAAAGTCCAGCTGCAGTTCGCCGAAGCTCTGGTAGTCGCCGTAGGCTTCGGCCTTGCGACCCAGCTGTTCGGCGACGCCCTCGGGGGCCAGGCTGCCTTTCTCATTCAGTGCCCTGCGCACCTGGTCCAGGGTCTCCGCCTGGGATTCCGCAGGGATGCCGAAGTCGTAGTCGCCACTGCTGGAGCCGGGGCCGCCGGTCCACAGGGTCTTTTCGTTGAACTGCAGGATGTCCAGCGCCACGCCGCCCTGGACGGCGGCGCCCAGGGCGCCGTTGCCGATGGGCAGACTCTCGCGCTCCCAGTCCTGTGCCGGGTGGTCGAACCAGAGATTGAGGGGGCCTTGCGCCTGCACCGGCGCGCAAAGACAAGCGGCGGCCGCGGCGCAGGGTCGCAGCAGGTGCATCAGGGCGCGGCGCGGAGCCGCTGGAGCCCGTGTGACGGCTGGGTTTCTCATCATTGTCGGCGCAAGTCGTTGTTTATTGTCGAGCGCTTGGCGGGGGTGCTCCCGCTCATTTTTCTCTCGTTTTACCGCTGCGGCCGGCTTTCTACGCCGCCTCCGGGGAGGCTTTGGCTGCAGCTTGCTGGTTACATTACCAACAAATGTAAACGTTTACAATATTAATCACAATGATATGCTAATTGGGCGTCGGGGCAGGCGGTATCGGGCCTTTGGGGCCTTCCGGGGCTGCGATCGGAGTCAATGCGGGTTATCTTTGCCCCGGTGTTCATAACAATAGGAACTCAACACTCGTGAACAGACAGCACAGCGGACACAACCTGACCCAGCAACTGGTGCACACCCTGGGCGCGGCCATCGTCGACGGCCGCTACCGCAGTGGTGAGGGGTTGCCCTCGGAGGCGGGCCTCTGCGACGAATACGGCATCAGCCGCAGCGCCACCCGCGAGGCCATCAAGATGCTGACTGCCAAGGGGCTGGTCACGTCGCGCCCGCGCCAGGGGATCCGCGTGCAGCCGCGGGCCCGCTGGAACCTGTTCGATCCGGATGTGCTCGGCTGGATACTCCGCGCCAGCCCGTCGCTGGAGATGCTGCGGGAGTTCCTGCAGCTGCGCACGGCCATCGAGAAGGAGGCGGCCGCACTGGCGGCGGCGGAGCAGGACAGGGATGGGATTGCGGCCATCGGTGAGTCCCTCGAGTGCATGAAACGCGCGGAGGAGGGGCTGGACGACCCGGTGGAGGCGGATATTGCCTTCCACATCAATATCCTCAACGCCACCAACAACGCCTTCTATATCCAGTTGGGCAGCTTTATCGAGACGGCGCTGCGGGTGAGCATCCGCTTTACCAACCGCATCAAGGGCGTGGAGACGGCCAGCTACCGGAACCACAAGAAACTCTACGATGCCATTGACCGGGGCAACGTCCGGGCCGCGCGCGACGCCTCCGCCGCCATGCAGAATGAGGCCCTGGCCCTGATCGAGGGCGAGCTGGCCGGTCGGACCGCGGCGGCGACGGCCTGAGCGACGGGTCTGAAAATGCTTTGTGGCGCAGCGCGTTGTGCGAACCTGCCCTGCAGGCGATTGGAATAGCGGCGGCGGCCGCTTCGCCAGCAGGGCTGGCTCCTACAGGTCCCCCAAAACCCTAAACCCGGGTTGCCGCGTTATTGCGCCGCGCGGTAGGCGTAGACTCCCATCACCGCGTCCACTTATCTCCATCCCTGCTGTAGAGAAAATCATAGCGGTCGGCGCGGGCCTCGATGCGCAGATGGATCGGCCCGTCGTCGCTGGCCTCCAGTGGCGTTGAGGCGACCGGCTCCCCGTGCACACTCTCCCTGGCGCCCGCGCGGCGTCTGACCACCAATTGCGGTTTGCCCCCCTCACCCCGCTCGAGCCCGAAGAAATAGAAATAGTCGTCGCCCTGGAAGGCCGCCAGCCCGGCGCGGTCGCACCGGCCGGTAGCGCATGGCCGCCGTGGCCCGCGGGTTGCGGTAATTTTTTTCGCCGAGCGGTTTTTCGAAGACCGGGTCGCGGCCGCTCTATTCGAACCAGTCGAAGCTGGCGTGGGCGGTGGCCGATAACAGCAGCGCTGCCAGAAAACTTTTGTGCATTTTTATATTTCCTGCTGGTTTCGGGCGAACACAAGGTTCGCCCCTACAGAAGAGTTTTCTCGTCATTCCGGCGCAGGCCGGAATCCAGACGTCCCCGAAACTGGATACCGGCCTGCGCCGGTATGACGAGCCAATGAATGCTTGATTTGAAACAGAGTATCTACAAATTTGATTTGCGAGCTCGCTACAACCTCTGTGCTGGACGCGTAGGGGCGAACCTTGTGTTCACCCTCTTGCCGTAGGCACTGTGCCGCTACCAGTCATCGGTGCGGAAGGGCGAGGCCGGCAGCCCCTCGCGGTTGTACAGGTTGGCGCCCTCGGGGTTGTCCGCCCAGGCGTAGCGCACCGCTACCGGTTCCGGCACCTCGTCGCTCCAGACGACGACTGTGTCGCCCTCGATGGCGGCCTCGGCCCAGACAAAGCGCCGGTCCTTGCCGGCGACGGCAAACTGCCGGAGTTCACCGCCGCGGGCGGTGAGTCCGCTGCCGGTGTGGGCGAAGTCGAGGGTGAGCCTGTTTTTCTCCCGGCGCAGGGATTTGAAAGCGGGCCCGGAAAAAACGACTTCCTTGTCGCAGTAGGCGAGCCTTCGCGCCGCCAGCGCCAGCCGCGCGCCAACGTCTTTCTTGTTCAGCGGGTGCACGTCGTTCCACTCGCCGATATCGATGGTCACCGCCATGGCAGTATTCGGCTCGGCCAGGGTTTTCAACTGCGCTTCACGCAGCAGCGCCCAGTCGCTCTCCGAGGGCTGTGTCTTGGCCGGCAGGAAGTTGGCCAGCTGCACGTACAGGAAGGGGAAATCCCCCAGCTTCCAGCTGCGGCGCCAGTCGCGGATCAGGGCCGGGAACAGGCTTGCATATTCCCGCGGCCGACCGGTATTGGATTCCCCCTGGTACCAGATGGCGCCCCTGATCGGGTAGTTCAGCAGCGGGTGGATCATGCCGTTGTAGAGGCCGCCGGGCTTCCAGCGCACGAAGGTCTGGCCGGCGAGTGGCGGCATGCTCGCACCCAGCCGGTACTGCCACTCGCCGGTCAGGTCTATGCGTTCGTCCCCGGCAAAGACAGCGTAGGTCTTGTCCGGCACAAAACCGCCGCGGCCTCGCTCGCTGGTCACGCGGATATCGATGGTGTTCTTTCCGGCCTTGAGCAGCCCCGCCGGCAGCCGGTACCTGCGCCGCGGGTACTGGTAGCCGGTGCTGCCCACCTGCTCGCCGTTGATGTAGGTGGTGTCCGCGTCGACGATGCGGCCGAGTACCAGGGTGGCCTCCCTGTCCACGGCGCTGTGGGACACCTCGAATTCCCGCCGGAACCAGACGATGCCGTTGGTTTCCCCCAGCTCGGTATCCGCCCAGTAGCCGGGGACCTGCATCTTGTGCCAGGGCGTTTGCGCGTCGCGGGGGGCCAAGTCACTGTCGTTGGCCTTCCGATACCAGCCGTCGATGCGTTTGCGGTCCGCCCGTTCTATCTCCGCGATCAGCTTGTCGCTTTTGAAGCGCTGCATTTCGGCGAAGTGATCGGGAAACTGTTTCAGGGTCCTCTCGCTGAGCCAGGCCTCCGCCGGGGAGCCGCCCAGGCTGGCATTGATCAGGCCTATGGGCACGCTCTCGCTCTTGTGGATTTCCTGCGCGAAAAAGTAGGCCACTGCGGAAAAGTCGAGCACGGTTTCCGGGGTGGCCTTTTGCCACTGGCCCGACTCGAAATCCGTTTCCGGCGCGTCGAAGTTGTAGTGCTGGGGCACCAGGAACTGGCGGATGGCCGGGATATTTTCCAGCTCCAGCGATGGGCCGTAGGGCGGTAGTATCCGCCGCATCGGATATTCCATATTTGACTGGCCGGAGGCCAGCCACACATCGCCCACCAGGATATCGTCGATGGAGATGGTGTTGTCGCCGCGGACCTCCATCGAGTAGGGGCCGCCCGCCGGCATTTCCGGCAGGTTTACCGCCCACTCACCTTCGCCGTTGGCTTTGGCCTGGTAGCTGCCGTTGCGGAAATCTACCGATACCCTTTCGCCCGGGTTCGCCCAGCCCCAGATTCTTACCTCCGTGTCCCGCTGCAGCACCATGCCGTCGCCGATCAGTTTCGGCAGGCGCACTTCGGCAAAAGCATTAGCGGAAAAAAGGGCGCTAGCGGACAGCAGGCAGACGGAGATGAGAGCGGGAAGGGATTTTTGCCGCATCGGCCTGTACCTCTGTAAAAAGTCTCTATAAAAATGTCTAAATAAAAGCGGGCGCCTCGCGGCGCCCGAAGAAGCACAACGGGGAAACTTACTGTTCGGTCACCGAGACCTCGTCGATATAAATCGTTTCGACTTCGAGCGGTGTGTGCTGGAAGTAGATGCGGGCTTCGTTGATCACGGCGCAGTCCGCGGGCACTTGCACGCTGCCGCTGAAGCCGGTCCAGGTGTCGGCCGGCATTTCCCAGTGGTTCTGTATGTCCACATAGGTGGAGTCGCCGTCGGGGACGTCGTTGCAACGCAGCTTGAAGGCCAGGCCCATGGCCGCCGCATCCGGGCCTGTGTGCAGCGCCTGGGCACTTATCGCGTAGGTCTTGCCGGCTTCCACTGTGCCGGCCAGGTTGTAGGAGGGGCGGTTGCCGCCATCCTGGCGCTCGGACACCTTGAGGCTCTGCTGCCCCGCCGCGGCCTGCTCGGTGGTGAGCGACAGGCTCGCCTTGTCGGCCTCCCACCAGGAGGCCCAGCCGGAGTCGAGGCTCGCGCCCTCGAAGCCGCCGTCGGGAATCAGGTTGTCGCCCGGCTCCGCCGGCGTTGTGGCGATGACTTTCACATCGTCGATATACACATCGGTGCCGTCGGCGGTGCCCTCGAGGTAGATCTGTACCTTGCTCGGGGTGCAGCCCTCGGGAATCGCCAGTTCGCCACTGAGCTGGGTCCAGGTCTGCGCCGGAATATCCGCGTTGTCGGCGAGCCAGCTCCACTGGTCGGTGCCCTCGCAGCCCGCCAATTCGCGGGTCAGGGTGACCCGGCCGGCCTGGCTGAGCCATACCCACAGGCTCACCGGGTAACTGGTGCCGGGCTCCACCAGCGCGGTGATCTCGTGGGCGGCGTAGCCGCCGCCGCTGAACCCGGAGGCCTTCAGGCTGCGCCCGCCACTGCGGGACTGTTCGTCGGAGGAGGTCAGGGTGCCGCCGGCCCAGGCGTACCAGTCGCCGATACCCTGCTCGAATTCGCCTTCCACCAGGTTCACTTCCACCGCCGTGCCGGCGGGGGCGAAGCGCAGCCAGTCGATATTGCCCACGCCGGCCACCTCGTTGAAGCGGAGGTACACATCGCGGCTGCCCTCGATTGGCGGCCACTCGGCTTCCGCGGTGGCGAACTCGCTCCAGCCGCCGGAGACCGGCAGCGGCACAATCAGGGTATTGCTGTTTTCCAGGCTGTCGAGGCGCACCGAGACGCCGCCCTCCGCGCCGCTGCCCTTGGCGTAGTTGATCGAGAAGCTGTCCCATTCCGGCTGGAATGCCACGCCCTGGAACAGTATCCAGTCGCCCACGTCGGTGTGGGAGACGATGTCCCCGGAGGCGAGCACGCCCTCGCCCCGGTCGTGGAGTTCCGCCTCCAGTTTCACGCCGGAGGCGCCGCCGCTCCAGCCGGCGGGTACATACTCTGGCACCAGCGCGTCGCAACCGCTTTCTTCGGCGATATAACAGCGCAGCCATTCCAGCGCCGGTCGCTCGGTGCCGTCGCTGTTCAGCAGCCAGGCTTCCGTGCGCCAGGTGTGGCCCTGGCGGTAGCCCCAGTGGGTGACGCCCGCCACCGCCGGGTGCTGCCAGAAGATGCTGAACAATTCGCGCATTTTGTTGGCCTGGCGCGCGTCGTCGATAAAGTTGATGTCCAGTTCCGACACATAGATGGGCAGGCCGGTGGCGGCCAGCCGGTCCAGGTTGTCCCGCACTTGCTGCGCCTGCGTCTGCTCCAGGAAATGCGACTGCACGCCGATGCCGTCGATCAGGTCCCGGGCCTGCAGCAGTTCGATGATTTCCAGGTAATCCTCGGTGAATTCCCTGAGTTGCAGGATGTTGTAGTCGTTGAGGATCAGGATGGAATCGGGGAAATGGGCGCGCGCCATCTCGAAGGCGGTGATCACCCAGTCCCAGCCGGTGTCGCCGTCGCCGCCGAGGGCTTCCTTGTAGGAGGGCGGGGCGTGCAGGGGCTCGTTGACGACGTCGATCATGTCGATCTCGCCGTCGTAGTGGTTTTTCAGCGCCGCCATCCACTCCTCGATTTCCGCCAGCTGCTCTTCGGTGCTCAGGCCATCCATCCAGGCGGGCTGCTGCTGGCCCCAGATCAGGGTGTGGTGCTTGTAGCGCAGGCCGTTATCCGCGGCGAACTGGTAGGCGGTGTCCAGGGCCGTCCAGTCCATTGCATCGCGGCTGGACTCGACACTGCCCCACTTGCCGGCGTTGCCGGGGGTGACCTGGTCGAAGTAGACGGTGAGCTGGTTGTAGTCGTCGGCCTGTTCCACCGCGGTGCCGAAGAATTTCTCCTGCTTCGGCAGCACCGTCACGGTCACCGGGTCCGCCTCGCTTGTGGCCCCGCTGTCATCGGTGACCCGCAGCTCGAACACCAGTTGCGCCGACTCTTCCACCGCCGGTGCAGTGAAGCCGGCCTCGGCGCCGTCCGCGGACAGGGACACAGAGGGGCCGGAGACCTGGCTCCAGCTGTAGCCGGCGATGCTGCCATCGGAATCGTTGCCGGAGCCCGCCAGGGTGACGGCGTCCCCCGCGGCCACCGTCAGGTCGGCGCCGGCGTCGGCCACCGGCGGCGCGTTGATGTCGGGCGCCGATTCGTCCGGACCCTCTATCTCCTTGTCGGTGCAGCCGGCCGCGGCCAGCGCTGTGGCGAGGAAAACCGCTCGAAACAGGTCAAATTTCATGGTCGATACCCTTCCCGTTTGTCCGGTGTTCCGGACTTTCTTGTTGTTAAAGCGCTGGTATGGAAATCGCCGGCCGGAGAGGCGTGAGGTGGGCGGCAGCCGCGGGGCTGCCGCTCCACCCACCTCTGCCATCCTGCGAGGATCTGGGCGCGGGTGCGGGCACACACCGGGAGGTGGTGAAGGCTGTGTCATCGCTGATATCGCGCAAGTTTTATTGTTGTTGGCGAAATGGCGCCTGCCGCGCCGCCACTTGCTGCTACATATTTTCGATAACGCTAACACCTAATGTAAACGTTTACAACAGGGTGGCGGATTCACCGGAGATCGTGCTTCTGCTGCTCTTGCGCCTAAATCATCCTTCGGTTACCGGAGGGGAAAAATCTTGACAGGGTCCCGGGAGTTGCCGGATTCTTATAAATGGTAGCGGTAACAAATCGGTAGCTAAACAGTCACCAACGAATAATTACAACCGCTGGGAACACCCTGGAGTTGGGCAGTCGGGCAAACCCGCGGACCACGCGAGATGGGGGAATTCCCGTGTTCAAGAAAAATAAATTGTCAGAAGTCATCATCGCACTGGCGGCCACCGCACTGGGCGCCCAGCAGGCCCTGGCCCAGGACACCGCGGAGGCGGAATCCACGGAAAAGGAAAAATCCGAAGCCATCGAGGAGATCTCCGTCACCGGTACGCGCATCAACCTGGAGAACGCCCAGGACATCAAGCGCAATGCCGACACCTTCGTCGATTCCATCTCCGCCGCGGACATGGGTTCGCTGCCGGACCGCAGTGTGCTGGAGGCCATGCAGCGCATGCCCGGCGTCTCCATCGAGCGCTTCGCCGCCTCCGAGGACCCGGACCACTTCGGTGTGGAGGGCTCCGGCGCCATCATCCGCGGCATGACCGCCACCCGTTCCGAATTCAATGGTCGCGACTCCTTCACCGCCAACTCCGGCCGCGGCCTCTCCTGGCAGGATGTGCCGCCGGAGCTGATGGGCGGCGTGGACATCTACAAGAACCAGTCCGCGGATATGATCGAGGGCGGTATCGGCGGCACCGTGAGCCTGCGCACCCGCAAGCCGTTCGACATGGCCGAGCGGAGCTTCGCGGTGTCCGGGGATGTCTCCTGGGGCGACATGGCGGAGGAGACCACGCCGACGCTTTCCGCCCTCTACAGCGATCGCTGGCAAACCCCTGTCGGCGAATTCGGGCTGTTGCTGAACCTGGCCGACTCCGAGCTGAAGGGCGCTTCCCACGGCATACAGTCGGATGCCTTTATTCAGCACGATGCCGAGGGAATAGCCGGCGCCGAGAGTTTCGATACCGTGTGGCTGCCGAACGGCTCGAATTTCTTCATGAAGAATGACGACCGCAGCCGCAAGGGCTACGCCGGCGCCTTCCAGTGGGCCAATACCGAAGAGACGATGCTGGCCACCGCCCAGTTCATGCGCTCGGACGCACGCCTTTCCTGGACCGAGAACGCGGTCAAGTACCAGGGTGATGCCTACGACGCGGAGCGGCGCGTGGGGCCATTGGAGGACACCCAGTTCTCTTTCACCAGTGATGGCGTCTTCGAAAAGGGCGTGATGGTTAACGAGGCCGGCTGGCGCGACGGTGACAACGGCTATGCCCCGGACGACTATTCTGGCGTGGGCCAGTTCGGCAACAAGTTCCAGACCGACACCCGCCACAAGGACACCCACACGGTAGTGGACGACTACGCTGTCAATCTGCAGTTCACCCCCAACGACAGCTGGGAGTACGGCTTCGACTTCCAGTACATCAAGGCCGAGACATCCGATGACGATCTGCAGATAGCCCTCGGTCAATACGCGGTACAGGACTACGATGCCAGCGGCAGCACGCCCACCCTTGCGCTGTCCGACCCCTGGACCGCCCGGGGGGAGGAGGCGGCTCCCAACTGGTTCCAGAATCCGGACAACTACTGGTGGCGCTCCGCTCTGGATCACTACGAGCGCTCGGAGGGTGAATCCATTGCCGGGCGCTTCGACGGCTCCTACCATTTCAGCGACGAACCCCTCGGCCTGCTGCGCACCGCCAGGTTCGGCGCGCGCCTGGCCGAGCGCGAGCAGACGGTGCGCGCTACTTCCTACAATTGGGGCACCATCGGCGCCGAATGGAATGCCCCTATTGTCCCCCTGAGCGATCCGCGGGTGGCTGATCAAGGTTACGAATTCGTAGACTTCAGCGATTTCCACCGCGGCGATGTGCTCAGCGTGCCCGGCGGTGGCTTCCTCTTTCCCACCGAGCAGTTGGTGAAAGATGTGCTCGCCGGACGCCGGGAGCTGTTCAACAATGACCCGGATGGCGATCCGTGGATACCCTATTACGCGCGCGAGGATCTGGTGGCGAAAGGACTCTTCCAGTCGCCGGAGATCTACGAAACCACCGAAACCAATCGCGCGGCTTACTTGCGTCTGGACTTCGGCTCCGACGAGACCCGCTACCGCTTCCAGGGCAATATCGGCCTGCGCTACGTGGAGCTGGAACGCGAGGCCCTGGGATCGGTGCAGTACCCGGATTTTGTCGGCCTGCCCTATCCGGACGGTGCGCCCACGGATCTCAGCGACCAGGATGCCATTATCACCTGGGGTGAGCAGGCAGTGGCCGATGGGCGGTTCGAGACGTTGCCGGACGCCATCGCCTACGCCCGTGACGCCAAGAACTGGCTCACCCCTGCGGAAAAGGCCTTCGGCAACGATGCCTTCACCCTGGAAGAGGGGCGCAGCAAATACAGCACTGTGCTGCCCAGCCTCAACCTCAAGGTGGAACTCACCGACGACCTGCTGACGCGCTTCGCGGTATCCAAGGCCATAGCGCTGCCGGACATGTCGGAAGTAAAGAATCAGGCGGTACTCGGCGCACGCCCGGTGGGGGTAACCTACCTGCCGAAGGAGGAGCTGCCCCCCGATGCGCCACCGCAGGACGAGGAGGAGGACGGTGGCCAGATGATCGAATCGGTGGCCCCGGTCCACTGGACCGGCTCCGGCGGCAACCCCTACCTGTGGCCGATGGAGTCCATCCAGTACGACGTGTCGCTGGAGTGGTATTTCGCCGACGTCGGCTCCTTCACCTCCTCGCTCTTCTACAGGGACCTGAGCGATACCTTTATCAATGGCGCCTTCCCCCGCAGTTTCGCCAACCCGCTCACCGGCCAGGTGCAGACGGTGGACTTTGAATCCACCATCAACGGCGGCGACGGTTTTATGCAGGGGGTGGAGCTGGCCTACCAGCAGTTCTACGACATGCTGCCGGCGCCCTGGGACGGCCTGGGCCTGCAGCTGAATTACACCTGGATCGATTCCGGCCTGGACAACAGCGCCCTGTCCGGACTCGAAACGCCGGTCACCGGCGAAGAGCCGGACCCGGATCGCTACCCGCTGCCGGATATTTCCAAGCTGCCGCTGAAGGGCGTATCGGAAAACACCTTCAATATCGTCGGCATGTACGAGAAGGGCCCCTGGTCCGCGCGCCTGGCCTACAACTGGCGCTCCAGGTACCTGCTCACCACCCGCGACGTGATCAGCAAGTACCCGCTGTGGAACGACGACGCCGGCTTCCTGGACGGCTCCCTGTTCTACAACTTCGACAACGGCCTCACCCTGGGCCTGCAGGCCAGCAACCTGCTCGATACCCAGACCGAGACCATCATGATCCTGGACGACGAGGGCACCGAGGCGCCGCGCTCCTGGTTCGTGAACGACCGGCGCCTGGCGCTGATCGCCCGCGCGAATTTTTAAAGCCGCGCGGCCACTCTGTAGGAGCCTGCTGTGACTGCCATCCATGGCGGTCACAGCAGGCTCCTACAGGCACGATTCAATCACTTGCGGTAACACAGCACCATGCCCGACAACAGAATAAAAAAAATCCTGATCCTCGGCGGCGGCACCGCCGGCTGGATGACCGCCGCCGCCCTGTCGCAGGTGTTGCGCAACCGCTACTGTGAAATCCAGCTGGTGGAGTCCGAGCAGATAGGCACCGTGGGGGTGGGCGAGGCCACCATCCCGCAGATACTGCTGTTCAACAAACTATTGGCGCTGGACGAGGACGAGTTCGTGCGTCGCACCCGCGCCACCTTCAAGCTGGGCATAGAATTCGTGGACTGGTTGCGCCCCGGCAGTGCCTATATCCACGCCTTCGGCGACGTGGGCCGGGATATGGAGGGTATCCACTTCCACCACTACTGGCTGAAGATGCGCGCCCTTCGCAGGGCGCGGGACCTGTCCGAGTACACCCTCGGCGCCCGCGCCGCCTACCGCGGCAAATTCATGCGCTCCATCGACGCCGGCAACTCGCCCCTTTCCAATATCGCCTACGCCTTCCAGTTCGATGCCGGCCTCTACGCGCGCTTCCTGCGCGACTACGCCGAGCAGCGCGGCGTGCGCCGCAGCGAGGGAAAAGTGCTGGGCAGCGAGCTGGACGAAAAGGGTTTTATCAAGGAAGTCGTGCTGGAAAACGGCGCGCGCCTCGGCGCCGACCTGTTTATCGACTGCTCCGGCTTCCGCGGCCTGCTGATCGAGCAGGCGCTGCACACCGGTTTCGAGGACTGGACCCACTGGCTGCCCTGCGACCGCGCCCTGGCCGTCCCCTGCGAGTCCCCCGGCGAGCCTTCCCCCTCTTCATACCCGCCCGCGATACCTCCCTATACCCGCGCCACCGCGCGCCGCGCCGGCTGGCAGTGGCGCATACCGCTGCAGCAACGGCTCGGCAACGGCCACGTCTACAGCAGCGCCCATATGGACGACGGCGAGGCCGTGGATATTCTGATGGGCAACCTGGACGGCCGGCCCCTGGCGGAGCCGAAGCTGCTGAAATTCACCACCGGCAAGCGCAAGAAATTCTGGAACAGGAACTGCGTGGCCATCGGCCTCGCCGGCGGCTTTATGGAACCGCTGGAATCCACCAGCATCCACCTGGTGCAGTCCGCCATAGCGCGGCTGCTCAGCCATTTCCCGGACCGGGATTTCGCCCCCGCGGACATGGATTCTTTCAACCGCCGCTCCCATTTCGAGTACGACCGCATCCGCGATTTCCTGATACTCCACTACCACGCCAACAAGCGCGACGACTCCGATTTCTGGCGCCACTGCCGCGAGATGGAAATCCCCGCAACCCTCGCGCAGAAGATCGAACAGTTCCGCCAGAGCGGGCGCATAGTCCGCGACGCCGACGAACTGTTCAACGAACTGAGCTGGCTCGAGGTGATGGCGGGGCAGGGCATAGAGCCGCTCGGCTACCACCCGCTGGTGGACGTAATGCCGGAGGCGGAAATCCACCGCCGCCTGGAAGAGATCCGCGGCGTGGTCGCCCGATCCGTGGACTATATGCCCAGCCATGCGGAATTTATCCGCACCCGCTGCGCCGCCCCTGCCTAATGGCTTGATCCCCTTTTCGCTCTGCTGCCCTGTAGGAGCGGTCCACGGCCGCGATCGGATTCCCCGCTTCCCCCTGACCTACATGGCGAACACAAGTTCTAGGTTAAGGCTCCTGAATGACAGTCGGGCTGGAATAGTACCGATATCATATTTATCTCCATCCGTCGCCCAATTCGACTCTGCTTTACCCTCGCTGTCTTGACAGGGACATTCAATGGCATCAGGATCGAAAATGGTAGCGTTACCATTTTCCGGGACGGCGTGGAGAAGATTTCGGCCGGTGTGATTTGCAGTGCGCTACCCAAAAAACAACATCCAATAATAAATGCCGGGCAGCTCCGGCCGGCGGTTCGCGGAAGGGCACCGGCTCAGGAGACGATGATGAAAGAAATCACAACAAGAACCACTGGCGGAACCGGGGCTCCCGGCAGGCTGCTTGTCGCGGCGCTGCTCTGGGTTGCCGCCATTTGCATGGCCGCGGCCCATGCCCAGACCCTGACCTCGAACCAGACGGGTACCCACGACGGCTACTTCTATACCTTCTGGACCGATGCCCCCGGAACCGTCTCCATGACACTGGGATCGGGAGGCAACTACAGTTCCTCCTGGAGCAATACCGGCAACTGGGTCGGCGGCAAGGGCTGGAATCCGGGCGGGCGCAGAACCGTAACCTACTCGGGCACCTTCAATCCCTCCGGCAACGGCTACCTGGCCCTGTACGGCTGGACGAGAAATCCGCTGGTTGAATATTACGTTGTCGAGAACTGGGGCACTTACCGGCCCGGCCAGAGCGGCACCTATTACGGTACCGTGACCACCGATGGCGGTACCTACGACATCTACCGCACCCAGCGCGTCAACCAGCCCTCCATCGAGGGCAACGCGACCTTCTACCAGTACTGGAGCGTCCGCCAGCAGAAGAGAACCGGCGGCACCATCACCACGGGCAACCACTTCGACGCCTGGGCCAGCCACGGCCTGAACCTCGGCAGCCACGATTACATGGTCCTCGCCACCGAGGGCTACCAGAGCAGCGGCAACTCCAATATCACGGTGGGCAGTGGCTCTTCCAGCGGCGGTTCCTCCGGCGGTGGTTCTTCCAGCGGTGGCTCCTCCGGAGGCGGTGACCAGCACACCATACAGGTGCGCGCCCGCGGCACGGCCGGCGGCGAGACCATCCGCCTGCGGGTGGACTGGAACAATATCGTGGGCAGTTGGACCCTGCAGAACTACTGGCAGACCTTCACGGTCCAGACCAGCGCCAGTGGCGGTGTCACCGTTGAGCACTACGGCGACCAGGGCGGCGGCTGGGATGCACAGATCGATTTTGTGGAGATCGACGGCGACCGGCGCTATGGGGCGGACCAGAGCTACAACACCGCCGCCTGGGGGAATGGTGAGTGTGGCGGTGGCTCCCATACGTCCTATATGCACTGCGACGGGGTGATCGGTTTCGGCAATACGCCGTGAGTTGGAACTCGGAAAAGAATACCAGAGTCCAATGCTAAGGCCCTGATACCGGGGGGCAATTGGGAAATGTTTGCCGATGAGGCTTTTTCCCAATTGGCCCCCGGTAGCAGGGCCGCCCAGGACTCTTCTTATTGGTAGTAGGGGGGGAGCGCTTACCTTCCGCGGTAAAAGCCCGGGAGCGGTTCGTCTGCCCCCTTTAATAAATAACTATAACGATAATTTTCTCTCGCACCGCATCACATTCTTCTCAACAACAATAGGAGGGAGAAGTCATGCGGTATCAAAAAATGTGGTTCGGTCTGTTAACCCTGATGTTATCCGCCGGAGCAATGGGCCACGGCCTGATGTCCGAGCCGGCAGCGCGCAACTGGTTTTGCGGCGCGATCACCAAACCCGATACGGCGGAGCCGGGCAGCGCCTGCGCCGAGGCCTTTGCCGACGATTTCAATGGCGGCTACCAGTTTATGAGCGTGCTGACCCACGATGTGGGCCGCAAGGGCGTGACTCCGCTGCCGACCAATGTGTGCGGCTTCGACAGCGAGACCTGGAGCGGCGGCGCCACCCCCTGGGACAAATCCATCGACTGGCCCACCCACTCCATCAGCTCCGGCCCCCTGACCATCACCTGGAATATTTCCTGGGGCCCGCACTTCGACGACACCGAGGAATTCGTCTACTACATCACCAAGCCCGACTTCCAGTACCAGGTGGGCCAGCCCCTCACCTGGGACGACTTTGAAAGTGAACCCTTCTGCAACCTGACCGGCTACGACGACACCAACCCGGGCGCGACCCCGAATATCACCCCGGACAAGGACAACAGCCTCTTCCACACCCAGTGCGTGGTTCCGGAGCGCAGCGGCCGCCATGTCATCTACGGCGAGTGGGGCCGCAACCAGTGGACCTACGAGCGCTTCCACGGCTGTATCGACGTGGCCTTCGATGGCGGAACCGGCCCGGATCCGGTGGTTGCCGATATCACCGCGACCCCGGACAGCAGCGTGTTTACCGGCGCTGGGGAGATAGCGCTCAGCGCGGCCAATTCCCAGGGCGACAACCTCAGCTATGCCTGGAGCCTGGAGGCCGCCGACAGCGCGCTCTACAGCCTGAGCAGCACCAGTGCGGTCGATACGGTATTGAGCCTGGCCGATCCCGAGTCGGAAGGTGAGGTCACTGTCCGCCTGCAGGTGAGCGACGGCTCCACCAGCAGCACCGACGCCTTCACCTTCACCCACACCCCGGCGGGCGGCGCCAGCTGGGCGGACCTGGGTGCGCTGACCGGTAGCGCCCGGATACTGGACACCGGCGACCAGGTACAGCTGCGCCTGGTGACCACAGGCGGCTCCGATGTCTACCTGCCGTCCACTCCGTTTGTGGTCGACAACGGCGCTGCCTCCGCCTGGACCTACGAATTCGCCCAGGCGGTGAACGCCGAAAACACCGACGTGCACGTGGGCGTGCTGAACGGCGGCAATGTCGAGCCGGTCCAGAGCGCCACCGACAATCGGGTCTACGCCCAGGCGCCCGCCGCCTACTCCAGCGCCTTCCTGCAGATCGAGGAAAATTCCAACGGTGGCGATGGCCTGGAATGCAGCGTCGGAGTGGTGGACGACTGGGGTGCGGGTTTCGTGTTGAACAACTACACGGTGACCAATAACGGCAGCGCGCCGGTCAGCGGCTGGACGATACAGCTCCAGTTCCAGAATCCGGTGGAGATCACCAACCCCTGGAATATCGAGTTGGAAAACAGCAGCGGCAGCACCCTTGTGGGTAGCAACGTGGACCACAACAGCACACTGCAGCCGGGCCAGAGCGTGAGCTTCGGTATGCAGGGCGCACCGGGCAACGTGGGCACGCCGACCTGTTCCGCGGACTAAAAGCGGATTCGCAACTGCTCACCCTTGTAGGAGCCTGCCTGCAGGCGAACAAGAACGGAGCTCCGTAGCCATTCGCCGGGCACATCCCTGTGCCCGGCCCTTCGGGCAGCTTCGCTGCGTCAAATCGCTCCAGGCGATGATCGCCTGCAAGCAGGCTCCTACAGAGGGACTCCCCGTAAATCGATGCGGGTTTCCCGTGGGCGAGTAGTTACATAACAACAAAACAACAAAAAACGGGAGTATCCATGTCACAGACAGCTTCACTGAGCGCAGTCCCGGACGGGGAAATCGCGGACAACCCCCGCCTCGCCCGCCTGGGCCTGGGGGAAAAAGCCGGCTTCGCCATCGGCGATTTCGGCTTCAACCTCTACTGGACCAGCATCGCCTCCTTTCTCGCTGTTTTCTACACGGATGTCTTCGGCCTGCCCGCCGCCGTCGCCGGCACCATGCTGCTGGTGACCAAAATCATCGACGCGCTCACCGATCCGGTGGTTGGCGCCCTGGCGGATCGCACCCGCAGCCGCTGGGGAAAGTTCCGCCCCTGGCTGTTGCTGGGCGCCCTGCCGATGGCCGCCGCCGGTGTGCTGACCTTCACCACCCCGGACCTCGATGACAGCGGCAAGATCGTCTACGCCTATCTCACCTACAGCGCCATGATGCTGGCCTACTCGGTGTTGAGCACCCCCTATTCCTCCCTGTCCGGGGTGATGACCGCGCACCCGCAGGAGCGCAACACCCTGATCAGTTTCCGTTTTATCGCCGCCTTCGCGGGCATGACCTTCGTCAACAAATACACACTGTCGCTGGTGGAATGGCTGGGGCGGGGCGACCAGCAACTGGGCTGGCAGCTGACCATGGCGCTCTACGGTGCCGCCGCCTGTGCGATATTCACCATCACCTTTTTCTCCACCCGGGAGCGCATAGCGCCACCGCCGACACAGAAGACGCGCGTGCGGGACGACCTGCGGGATCTGCTGCACAACCGCCCCTGGCTGATCCTGATCGGGCTGGCGATGGTGATCATGCTCACCATTACCCTGCGCGGCGGCTCCTCCTATTACTATTTCAAATACTACGTGGAGCGGCCGGAACTGATCTCCGATTACCTGGCGGTGCAGGCGTTGGCGCTGGCCGCCGGCGCGGCGCTGACGCCGCTGCTGACCCGCTATGTGGACAAGACGCGATTGCTGGTGATCTTGATGGCGATTGTGGGCACTTTATCGATGGCCTTTTATTTCGTGCCGAAAGATGCCATCGGGCTGATGTTTACCCTGAATACACTGATCAGCCTGGCCCTGGGACCGAAATCACCTCTGGCCTGGTCCATGTACGCCGACAGCGCCGACTACAACGAGTGGCGCACCGGCCGGCGCGCCACCGCCATGACTTTTTCTGCCGCCACCTGCGCGCAGAAACTGGGCGGCGCCCTGGGCTCGGCGCTGATGCTATGGATACTGGCGGCGGTCGGCTATGTGGCCAACGAGGCGCAGGCGCACGCCTCGCAGACCGGCATCGCCCTGCTGCAGACAGTGCTGCCCGGCGTCTTCGCCTTGCTGGCCGCGCTGCTGGTGAGTTTCTATCCCCTGAATAACGCCAGGCTGGAAAAAATCCAGGCCCAGATCCGGGAGAGGGAAGGCGCACGAAGCGGAGCCGAATTCACACCGTAGGAGCCTGCTTGCAGGCGAATTGTGGAGCGGCAAGGCGGCGCCTTTGTTCGCCTGCAAGCAGGCTCCAGCGCAAAAATCCAGCACAGACCCGAATAGCCATTTTTAGAGGTATCCATGCAAATTATCACCAGCAGCGAGGACGGCAGCCGCTGCAGGCTGCACAGCCCCACCGCCATGCCCGCCGCCGGCGCCTTCCTGTGGAACCGGCGCATGATGATCCAGGCCAGCTGTCGCGGCTTTGCGGTGGCGCGGTTTATGCAACCGGAACCGGCCAGTTACGCCCGCGGACCCAACATCGAAGCCACCACCTTCATGCAGCCGGAACAGCCGTATTACGCCCATCACCCCGGCCGCTTCCTGTATATCAAGGACGAGCTGAGCGGAGCGCTCTTCTCCGCGCCCCACGAGCCGGTGCGCGCGGTCCCCGACAGCTTCTGTTTCACCGCCGCGCCGGAAGAAATCAACTGGGAGGTGCAGAAGCACGGCCTGCGCGCGGCCATGCGGCTCACCCTGCCGGTGGATGACGCAGTCGAGCTGTGGCAGTGCGAAATCGCCAACGAATCCGCAGAGCTGCGGCAAGTCTCCGTCTATCCCTATTTCCCCGTCGGCTATATGAGCTGGATGAACCAGTCCGCCGAATACCGGGCCGACCTGGGCGGCATCGTCTGCTCCAGCGTGACCCCCTACCAGAAGGTGGAGGACTATTTTAAAAACCGCGATTTCAAGGACAAGACCTTCTTCCTGCACGAAACCGCACCGGATGCCTGGGAAGCCTGCCAGCAGGTTTTCGAGGGCGAGGGCGGCCTGCACAATCCGGATGCGATCCGGGAGTCACTGCTCGGCTGCGGCGACGCGCGCTACCAGGTACCGGCGGCGGTGCTGCAATACCGCCTGCAGCTGCAGCCGGGCGAACGCCACACCCTGCGCTTCCTGTTCGGCCCCGCGCGCGACGAGGGGGAAATGCTCGCGCTGCGCAAGCGGTACCTGTCCGCCGGCGGTTTCGCCGCGGCCGCGGAGGACTACCGGCGCTACCTGGAGCCGGCGCGCGGCTGCCTCCAGATCGATACGCCGGACAGGGCGCTGGATGATTTCGTCAACCACTGGCTGCCGCGCCAGGTTTTCTACCACGGCGACGTGAACCGCCTGACCACCGACCCGCAGACCCGCAACTACCTGCAGGACCAGTTGGGCATGGCCTACATCCGCCCGCACGCCGCGCGCGCGGCGTTTTTGCACGCGTTGGGCCAGCAGGAACCGGACGGCGCCATGCCGGACGGCATACTGCTCGATGCGAATGCGGAACTGAAATACATCAACCAGGTGCCGCACACGGACCACTGCGTATGGCTGCCGGTATCCCTCGATGCCTACCTGGACGAGACCGGCGACCATACCCTGCTCGACGAAGCCGTGCCCGGGCAGGGCGGTCGCAGTGTCTTCGAGTGCGTCTGCCGGGCCCTGGATCACCTGGCGGCGGCGCGGGACGAGCGGGGCCTCAGCTATATCGGTCAGGGCGACTGGTGCGACCCGATGAATATGGCCGGCTATCGGGGGAAGGGGGTCTCCGGCTGGCTGTCCCTGGCCGCGGCCTACGCCCTGAAACTCTGGGCCGGAATCTGTGCGCAGCGGAATCAGGGCGCGCTCGCGAAGCAATATCTCTCCACGGCGGAGGCAATCAACCGCGCGGTAAACCGCCACCTGTGGGACGGCGACTGGTTCGCGCGGGGCATTACCGACGACGGTGTCGCCTTCGGCGTGCGTGAAGACCGCGAGGGGCGCATCTACCTCAACCCGCAGAGCTGGGCACTGCTCTCCGGCGCCGCGGACAGCGGGCAGCGCGCACGCATACTGCACGCCGTGGAAGCGCAACTGGAAACCCCCTTCGGCCCCATGATGCTCGCGCCCGCCTACACCACCATGCGCGAGGACGTGGGCCGGCTCACCCAGAAACACCCGGGCAGCGCGGAAAACGGTTCCGTGTACAATCACGCGGCGGTCTTTTATATCTACAGCCTCTACGAAACCGGTGAAGGGGATAGCGCCCGCGGCGAGGGAGAGAAAGCCTGGCAGCTGCTGCGGAAAATGATCCCCGGCCCCGATCCACAGGACCTGTTGCGGCGCGGCCAGCTGCCGGTATTCGTACCCAACTACTACCGCGGCGCCTGGCACCAGTACCCCGAGCACGCGGGCCGTTCCAGCCAACTCTTCAATACCGGAACCGCCGCCTGGCTGTACCGCTGCGTGCTGGAGCAGCTGTTCGGATTGAAAGGGGAGCCGGCGGGCCTGCGCATAGCCCCGCAGTTGCCATCGCACTGGCAGCGGGCGCGGGTGGAACGCCGCTTCCGCGGCGCCGTCTTCGAGGTGACATTTATCCGCGCGGAGGACACAGTAGATCTGCAGGTGGAGCTGGACGGGGAGCCCCTGTCCGAACCTCTGGTCAGCCCGGTGGAGGCCGGGCGCAGCTACCGGCTGCGTATACTATTGCCCGCTGTCGCCCCCTCACCCGTAGGGTGCGCCGCGCGCACGGCGCACCCCTGCGAGACTGAATTGACGCCGTTATAGTTTTTATCGCCGGGTATTTTTGTAGGAGCGGCCCATGGCCGCGATCGATCCCCCCGGCTAACCCGCACTCCGATCACGGCCACGAACCGCTCCTACAATCCCCGCGAGCCCCGAGAGTGAATGGTTATCAGAAGAGGAAGAAAATGATGTGGAATAAAACTGCGACGCTGCTCGCCGGACTGCTCTTGCTTGCAAAGGGGGCCACCGCGGCCAGCCCAGTGATTGCCGAAGGGGCGCAACTCACCCTGGTATCGGACAAATTTGCCTTCACCGAAGGCCCCGCCGCGGACAGCGAGGGCAATGTATTCTTCACCGACCAACCGAACAACAAAATCTGGAAGTACGGCGTCGACGGAAAACTCACCCTGTTTATGGATAACGCCGGCCGCGCCAACGGCCTCTATTTCGCCGCCGACGGCAGGCTGCTCGCATGCGCCGACGACAAGGGACAGTTATGGAGCATCGGCCCGGATGGGGATGTCAGCGTACTGCTGGACAACTTCGACGGACGGCGCCTGAACGGCCCCAATGATCTCTGGGTCGACCCCAAAGGCGGCATCTACTTTACCGATCCCTTCTACCTGCGCGACTACTGGGACAGGAGCGAAAAGGAGATAGAAGCCGAGGCCGTCTACTATCTCCCGCCGGGCCGCAAGCAGCCCGTCCGCGTCGCCGGGGATCTGGTGAAACCCAACGGCATTATCGGCAGCGCCGACGGCAGGAAACTCTATGTGGCCGATATAGGTGCGGACAAAACCTACGTCTACTCGGTGGCGGAAGACGGCCGCCTGTCCGGCAAAAAGCTGTTCGCGGAAATGGGCTCCGATGGCATGACCCTGGATGCGGAGGGCAACCTGTATCTGACCGGCAAGGGCGTTACCGTGTTCGACAGCGAGGGCCGGCAGGTAGAACATATCCAAGTGCCCGGGGACTGGACTGCCAATGTCACCTTCAGCGGTGAACAGCGCAGGGCACTGTTTATCACCGCCGGCACTTCCGTCTACACCCTGGAAATGCGAGTTGCCGGTCTTTAGCGGCAGGCTGCGATTTCGAGGCTCGGTAAAAACCCGGCGTTCCTGCGCCCCTTAAAATATCGTCATTCCGGCGCAGGCCGGAATCTAGGGGGCTCTGGGCTCCGAGTGAGCCTTCCCCGCCTGCCCGGCACTTCTTCAACCTGCTTATGACCTCCACCCCACTCGACGCAGCCATGCCTGATACTCGCGCTCGAAGCGTTCCGGGTCATCGGGCCCTGGAGACGGCTTCTCCCGAGCAAGCCTTGTGCTGAGAGGCTCCAGGCCGACTTTACTCCGGCGTTCTTCCACCTGCTCCGGATCCTCGAGCAGGTATGGACGTACCGTGCCCTCACTGTCGGTTTCGAGCTGGGTTCCGTAGATCTGCGGTTTACCCTCGAACATCCTTATCCGGTCTTCGAGCATTGCCGCTTGCCATAGCGGAGCCTCACCAGACTGCGCCGCGCCCTGAAGCGGTAGTGTTCAGAATTCTGTGTCATTTCTTTACCATACGCAAAAAAGAGATGACTCATGACCAAACCTACGTTCGATATGGATGCCGCTGTCAAGGCGCTGCGTGAGGGCA
>NZ_JCBAJA010000012.1:0-131398 GCF_059834885.1 Microbulbifer sp. SE14
TCTTTGATGAGTCGTGCCAATAAAGATTTGCAGAGCATTAAGAAAAACAAGAAACTCGTGAAATCATTTTTCCAAGAGGCGGCTGTATCCTTTGCTGCCACCTAGGTAGTAATGTCATATGATCTGCGCCGGGGACGCTGTGAATGCGGTGGTCGGGTACCGGTTCGAGGAGCTATCGACAGTATTCGAAGGGACAGAGAAAGCGGTCCCGTTCGCCGGTAACAGCCAGCACCGGCTGCCTCACATTTTTGCGCACTGACAGGTAGTCAGTCCCGTCCGTAAGGCTAATGCAGCTGTCGGTGGCTGCCCAGTGCCGAAGTTCAGATACAAAGGAGAGGGGCACATTATCAGAGCCCGTGCGCAGGCGACGTGCGGGAAAGTAGCCCAGGGGCCTGCTCAGCTGTTCCCATGCGAACAGGGTGGCCCGCCTGCGCAGCCAGTTCCAGTACCTGGACTCGAAACTCGGCAGCCACAGGTTGGTGGCATAGAGAACCTGAGCGTCTACCGGAGCGCGCGGCATCATTCCCAGCGAGAATAGGGAGGCGTGGCCGGCGAGGCTGAGGCTGAGAAGTCCCAGGCGCAAAGCCGGGTGGCAGGGGCGGGCCCAGGCGATCATTGCAGGAATGTCGTCGCGAACAAGTTCGTCGTATTTCCAGTGATTTTCCCCGTGACCACGCAGGTCGTACGTGTAGACGTGAAGCCCTGCCTCTGCGAGAGTGCTGGCGAGGCCGGCGCCCCGTGGGCGATTCAGGGTCCGTCGATTGGCCATCATCGCATGCCCTGTGAGCACTACGCCTTTCGCTCGTCCTCGGGCAGGAAATTCGGATGCCGCAAGAGACCAATTGGAGCATTTGACGGTATGCGATAGCGGCTTCACGGGCTTTCTTCGATAAGTGCCTGGTTCTAACAGGTTGTGGGTCAATCAGAGAGTTGGGCAAGGGTATTAATCTGGCGGCAACCTGATTCGAGCCGTTTGGGCCAAAAAAAGGTCTTTTTGTCAATTTAACAGCATTGTGTCAGTCGTGCGGTTGGGGAGCTCCAACTGCTTACAGATTGTCAGTTTGCGGCATTAGTCCTTTTACAGCGTCGATCCTTTTAGCAGTTGAGCAGAGAAGTTTGTCGTCCAAAATCGCCTGTTTGTGTCTTATATCACGCCGCACCTTCATAGTTTAGAACTATAGACTACCGATAAATACGATCTTGAAAAAATTGATCAGGAAGCTTCCCCGATTTCGTCGGGGATCGCATCGGAAGGCTTGGTCGACTGGTTCGCATTCCGGCAGAAACATTTTTTTGGAAGCTTCTGTCAATAACTACGCCGATATGGCGATTCTTCAACTAAAACCAAGGACAGATCCATGATGAAAAAGGCCCTGATACTCTCCGCCGCCATGGCCGTATCAAGCACTGCTATGGCCGGCAGCACTGCTACTAAGGAAGTGGCTATCGATTATAATGGCAAAAGTGCCTACGGTGTCCTGAGCGCTGCGCGCCACAGCGCCGATAGTGCCCAGTCTATCGGCTGCACTCTACACGATGACGAACTTGGCCACTGGGCTCTCTGTGTAGCCTATGATGCAGATGGAAACAGCGCGTGGTGCCAAACCTACGACCCGATAAAGTTGCAAACGATAGCCGCACTCAATGCTGACAGTCAGCTGTCATTTTCGTGGGTTGAAACGGAAAGCGATCCAATTTGTACCAATATCAGCGTGTCGAATAGCTCCGTTTATATCCGCTAGCATTAAAGTTTATTGAAATTCGGCACTAAATAGCTAGAGGTTGATGGCGGCACACAGGTGTGTCGCCAGCCGCTGAACACTGACGCGGGTCTGAAGGTGCTAGGAAGTTTGTAGATCTTAGCCAGTATATTTCCAACGGCGCTAAAGAAATTCGTAAGAGCGTTTTGGGTTCAGATTGACAATTACCTGGTTGTTTGTGAGGTAAATATGACAAAAGCGCAATGTTGCTGCGGGTCACTGAGTATTGAGGTCACGGGAGATCCCATACGATATGGAGTATGCCATTGCAACAACTGTCGGCGGAGAACGGGCTGTGCTTTTGGCATATCCACGTATTTTCGCCTATCGCAGGTGCGAGAAATTTCAGGGGATTCAAGCATCTATGGGTTCGACTCCAAGCAATCGGAGGGGGTGCAGCAGAGATTTTTCTGTGGCACCTGTGGCACAACTCTCTACTGGAAGTTTTCGGACACTCCGGAAGAGGTCGGAATTGCTGGCGGTTGTTTCGAGAGAGACCATCTTGACGCGCCAAGGTACTCACTTGCCAATGATAGGAAATCAGACTGGCTAACAGTTGAGCTATGGAAGGAACATGATATTGAGAACGGTTTAAGTTCCGAGAGGTGTGATGATGTGTCTGTTGAGTTTCCTGAAGGGCAATAGATCTTTTCTGCTTTTTATCGCACTGATGTGCGTATTTCGCAGTGCAGTGGCGGACTGGAACCATGTGCCGAGCGGCTCCATGAAGCCGACCATATTGGAGGGCGATTATATTCTGGTGGATAAGATGGCCTACGATATCAGGGTGCCTTTTACCTCCACTTCCCTCTATCGAAAGGCAAACCCAGAGCGTGGCGATATTGTTGTCTTCGATTCGAAAAAGTCTGGCCATCGGATGGTCAAGCGAGTCGTGGGACTTCCCGGAGATCTGGTCTCGATGCAACACAACAGCCTGGAAATCAACGGCCGGCGGATCCGACATGAAGCCCTGGACCCCCTCGGGAATGTACGCAGGGAGTATCTCGACTCCTCTGTAAGGCACCTTGTCCGCACCCATATCCCCCCGAGCCATTGATCGTCCTTTGGCCCCGTACAGGTGCCGGATGATCACTACTTGGTATTGGGGGACAATCGGGACAACAGTGCGGATTCACGGGTGTTTGGCTTTGTGCCTCGGGAGGAGATAGTCGGTAAGACTGGTATGGTGGCGCTCTCGCTCAATTACGAGAATTATTTGCTGCCAAGAGCGGATCGTTTTCTAAAAAATCTATGATGGTTTTCATCTGGTCGATCGGGTTCCTATCATTATATGGCGGCCTGGTGTTCCGGGCCCGGGCGGGTGGTAAAGTCTCCATTTTCTGGCCTCTTCAATAGTGCTGTCATCTGATCTGACGGCGAACGCATTAGGTTTGATAACTTCTTCGACGCCCGTTTCTGTGTTTGAATGGTGATTTCGTCTTTTTATCCTGATCCCCGATTCTACAGATGTTTCCTGGAGTGCCAGAGGGAATAAATGAGCAAAGTAAATTGTATAGGCTGCGGCTCGCAGTTTCCGGAGTTTAACGCGCCTACACATCGATATATGGGGGCGTCGTCGGGATGCTGGGCGTGCTTCAGAATGGTGATGGCGCGCGGATCCCGGAGCCTTGGTTGCCAGATAGTAGATCGTCTGACCTTAGACGCTTATACCGTACAGCATCCCGGCAAGGCGACACGGCCGAATGCCCGCTCTATCGCCCTTCACCTGATCAGTCTGTGCGCCTTCTTTGAGGAAGTGATGGAGCCAGGCGAAATGGCCAAGGTCATTCGGAGGGCAGCCAAGCGAAAGATTCAGTTTGAATGGCTGATTCCTCCTTGTTGCAAAGGGGAGTTGACAGTTTCCGATGTTGGCCGGGCTGTGAATTCGCAGGAGCATGCACGACTGGTTCGACTTTGGGCCTGGTCGGTTTGGTCTGCCTGGTCGGAACATCACTCGAAAATTCGAAACTGGCTCGCTGAAATGCTTTTTGGAAGGGTAGATTGGATAGGTGAACTGAATTAGCAGCGGGTAGAGGCACTGTATTTGTGGTTGCTGTGAGCGTACTCCACCTTTTTCTTTGAGGCGTAAAAAGCCCGGCCGGAAATGGCGGGCTTTTTTGCTTTCGGGAAATATTTTAGCCTTCGGATTTAGAGAAAGGTGAAGAGCTTGCCGCCCGGGAGTTGCTCCATCGCCCGTTCAAAGGCCGGTCTTCCCTTGATGCGCTGGTACCACTCCATTACCGCCGGGAAGTCGTCGAAGCTGGCCGAGGTGAGTTCGTGGGTCTGGCAGTAGCTGAAGCCGATCAGGTCGGCGATCGTCAGTTGGTCGCCCGTCAGGAATGGGTGCGCGGACAGCTGTTTTTCGATGACGGGGAGCTGGGCGGCCAGGAACTGTGTGGCTTCCGCTATGGTGTCGCCATCGGGATTGCCGCCCAGCGCCTTGGGTTTGACTACTTGTTCCCACGTCAGTGTGGCCAGGTGGTGGCCGATATGCAACGTCATCAAATCGACCCACTGGCTGATCCGGGCCCGGGCCTCCGGCGTATCCGCGTAAAGCCGGTTGCCGTTGCGCTCGGCCAGCAGGCGGCAGATGGTGTTGCTCTCGAAATAGTGGCTGCCGTCGATTTCCACCGCGGGGACCTTGCCCAGTGGATGGCGCTGCAGGTGCTCGGGTGCCTTGTGTTCGCCGGCGCCGGCGTCCAGCAGATGCAGCTGGTAATCGAGGCCGAGCTCTTCGGCGGTAAGGAGTACCTTGACCAGGTTGAAGGTGGGAAAGCTATAGATATTCACGACAATCATCTCCTTTTGGCTTGGGACACGAATTCATTTCGCTAATACTTGCATTTCGCAAGTACGTTAGGCGACTTGATTGCAGAATGCAAGTATATTTTTTAAACTGATTTTATGCCCGACTGTCTCAATACCTCCCCCGAAACCAGGCGCTCCCCCTGTGCCCTGGCCAACGGCCTCGAAATCCTCGGCGATCGCTGGACGCTGTTGATCATTCGCGACCTGATGGTTACCAACCGCCGGGAGTTCCGCCATTTCCTCGCCGCGGGCGAGGGTATCTCCACCAATATTCTCAGCGACCGGTTGCAGCGCCTGCAACGCGCCGGCATCGTCAGCAAGCGCCCGCACCCCGATCACGGCAAAAAGTTTATCTATGAACTCACCGGTGCCGGCCGGGCCCTGGCGCCGACCGTGATCGAGTTCGCCCTGTGGGCGCTCTACAACGTCGAAGGCACTTTCCTGCCGCCGCCGTTACTCGACATGATGGAGAACCGCCGGGATGAGCTGATCGAAATGATCCGCCGCGGCGAGTGTGTGTTGGAGCTTGACCTGCGCTGAGGCGCCGCTCAGGTTGCCGCTTCTGTGCGTGCGGCGGCCTGGGTGTAGGCGAGGGCGCAGCTACCCCTTGTATCCCGCGCGCGGCGAAGCGCGCTTTGCGCACATTCGACAAGCGCTGTTGCGCTGGCCGCCGGTGCCGGCCGGCAGCTGTGGCTGCCGATGGCGAGAGCAATCGGGGGGCCAGCCGCTGCCGGCGGTTCGCCTGTTTCCAGTGCCGACGCGGCCTCGAGCAGCCGCTCGGCCATGGCGGTGGCGCCTCTCCTGTCCGTTCCCGGTAGCACAACCGCAAAGGATCTATCGCCGGTCCGCGCCGCGAAGTCGTTCCAGCGGCCGAGATTTTCCTGCAGGCAGATCGCAATGCGCTGCAGGATACTGTCGCCCCGCGCGCGCGCCAGGGCATCGTCCGGGGACTGGATAAAGTCCACCTCGATCAGCAGCAGCGCCAGCGACGTGCGCTGGCACAGGGCCAGGTTCCAGTGGTGGCTGAGCTGGCGCTCGAACGCCGACTTGTCGGGCAGCCCGGTCAGGGCATCTATGCGGGGTACTCTCGCCATCTGCTGCAACTCCCATTTGCGGGTGACTGCGCGGCGGTTTTCCCGCTCTTCTCCACACGGCAGGATTCGCGCGCGCGCGGGCACCTGCGCCTCTCCGCTGCGGCAGTAGAACTCGATCAGGTAATTGGCGTTGTCCGCGCCGAGAAAGTCGATGCGTGTCACCTGGGCGAACCTCTCCGCCAGGGGAGCCTTGAAGCGGGTGTTCGGCAGGCTGATCTGGCGGTTCCTGCGGACGCTATTCCAGGAATTTTGCCATTCGCTTTCACTGGCGATATAGCCCGACAGATTGTCGCGGAGGGAAGTGGCCAGGAGTTTCTGCAGTTTGCCGTTGAGCGCGACCCAGTTCCCGAGGTCATCGCAGAGTCCGGCGGGGACCGAATAGCTGTTGAGCAGGGAGACGAGTTCCGGAGTCATGGTATTTCCACTCGCGAAAACGTGAACAGGGCCGAGTCGGGCACCAGCGACAGGGACGTGAGTGCCAGCTGCGACGGTGAGTATAGACAGTCCGCAACCTGCCGCCCCCGGGCCGTCGCGCGGGGCAACCCGACTGGCGCCCAAACAGTCGCCGGTAAAGAAATATGGCGACTGTGTCGAAACCCGGTCGCGCCACTCGACTATGGTGTAAATCGGCCATTGCGGTCGAGAACACATCCACTGAGCTTTGACTGTTGCAAAAGGAGAGCCGAAATGCGCTTTATGATGTTGATGATCCCCAAGGGCTACGAGAAGGCGGAGCCGGGCACCATGCCGGATGCGGCGGCTGTGGAGGCGATGATGAAGTACAACGCCGAGTTGCAGGAGGCCGGGGTGCTGGTCAGCCTGGAGGGGCTGCATCCGCTCTCCATGGGCGCGCGGGTGTCCTTCAGCGGCGGCAAAACCACGGTGACCGACGGCCCCTTCGTGGAGACCAATGAGGTGCTGGGCGGTTTCTGGATGATCGATGTGGCGTCCAAGGAGGAGGCCATCGAGTGGGCCAAGCGTTGCCCGGCTTCGGACAACGAGGTTATCGAGTTGCGCCAGGTGCAGGAGTTCGAGGACTTCCCCGAGGATGTGCAGGAGGCCGCCGCCGAGTTCAAGGCCATGCAGTCCTGAAAGTAGGGTGCGCCGTGCGCACCGCAAGATGCGGAAACCCCCACCAACCCGGATGTGGTGCGCACGGCGCACCCTGCGGCACTCAATAAAAGGAGTCTTTACGATGGCACGTTATGTAGATGGATTTGTACTGCCGGTACCCAGGAAGAATCTCGACGCCTACCGCAAGATGGCGCGGGAGGCCGGTGAGGTGTGGAGGGAGTATGGCGCGCTGCAGTATGTGGAGTGCGTGGCCGAGGATGTGAACCCGGGGGAGGTGACTTCCTTTCCGCAGAGCGTAAAGCTGGAGGAGGGCGAAACGGTGATTTTTTCCTGGATCGTCTACGAATCCCGCGAGAAGCGCGACGAGATCAATGAGAAGGTCATGAAGGACCCGCGCCTCGCCCACATGATGGATCCGAAGGATCTGCCCTTCGACGGCAAGCGCATGTTCTGGGGCGGTTTCGAGATGATGATGGAACTGTAAACGTTTTTGGCTACTGCCAAGAGGAAAACGAGGAGAAACAGAAGATGCAAAAGATCACTCCGTTTTTGTGGTTTGACGGCCGGGCCGAACAGGCGGTGGAGTTCTATACCGGTATTTTCAATAACTCCCGCGTAGTGACGGTACGCCGCGCGCCGGAGGGCGGACCAGCACCCGCCGGTTCGGTGATGGGGATCGATTTCCAACTGGAAGGGCAGGACTTCGTGGCGATCAACGGCGGTCCGCAGTTCCAGTTTACCCCGGCCATTTCCCTGTTTGTTTCCTGTGAGAACCAGGCGGAAGTGGACTGGCTGTGGGCCAGGCTCACCGAGGGCGGAGAGGAGCAGCCGTGCGGTTGGTTGACGGACAAGTTCGGGATTTCCTGGCAGGTTATCCCCAGGGTGCTGGGAGAGAAGATGTTTGATCCGGATCCGGCCAAGGCGAGTAGTGTGATGCAGGCGATGATGCAGATGAAGAAGATCGATATCGCCGCTATCGAAGCCGCCTACGCCGGCTAATTACCTCATGTAGGAGCGGCCCATGGCCGCGATCGGACCTTCCGGTTGCCCCGGATATCGATCGCGGCCACGGGCCGCTCCTACAAGGGCAGTTCAGTTATTTCCTGCTGTCCGCACTGGCATCGCGAATCGCGCGGAATTCGTTGCCTTGATACCAGTTGGGCCAGTCGCGGCTGTTGGCCAGTTCCAGGCCCAGTTGCAGGCCCAGCTGCAGGTCCATGGCGGCGCCCTTCAGGTTCCACTGTGGATCGTACTCGTCGTCCGGCTTGTGGTAGGCGTGGGCGGTGTACTCCTCGCCCTTCTTCTGTGCCCACTCGCGGCCGTGCTCGAAGCTGTCGCTGCCGGAATCGAAATACAGCATGGGCACGCCCTTCTTCGCCAGGCTGAAGTGATCCGAGCGGTAGTAGTAGCCGCGCTCCGGGTGCTCTTCCGGTGCCAGATAGCGGCCCTGTTCTTCCGCCGCCTTCTCCAGCAGTTTTTCCAGTTCGCTGTTGCCGTAGCCGACCACGATCACGTCGCGCATCGGGCCCAGCACGCCCATGGCGTCGAAGTTGATACCGGCGACGGTCTTCTCCAGCGGCACCACCGGGTTCTCCGCGTAGTACTTGGAGCCGAGCAGGCCAGATTCCTCGGCGGTGACGGCGACGAACACCAGCGAGCGGTCCGGGCGCTGGTCCATTTCCGCGGCCTGGCGGGCCATGGCCAGCAGGCCGGCGGTGCCGGTGGCATTGTCCACGGCGCCGTTGAAGACCTTGTCCTCGCCCTCGGCATTCTCATTGACGCCCAGGTGGTCCCAGTGGGCGGTGTAGATGACCGCTTCGTCCGGGTATTTCCTGCCGGGCAGCTTGGCCACCACGTTGCGGGAGTCGGAGGTCCGCAGTTCGTTTTTCAACTCGACGCTGGCGGTCAGGCCCAGGGGCTTGGGCTTGAAGCCGCGGGTCTTGGCCGAATCCATCTCCGCGGCCAGGTCCAGGCCGGCGGCCTCGAACACTTCCTTGGCGGCGTCGCCGGTCATCCAGGCCTCCACGGCCACGCGGTCGGCGTTCTTGTCGTCGGCGGCCAGGCTGATCTGGGCGCCGGACCAGCTGCCGCTGACCACCTCCCAGGGATAGCCGGCGGCGCCGGTCTCGTGAATGACGATGGCGCCGGCGGCACCCTGGCGGGCGGCCTCCTCGAACTTGTAGCTCCAGCGGCCGTAGTAGGTCATGGCGTTGCCGTTGAACAGTGCCTTGTCCTGGGTGGCGTAGCCGGGATCGTTGACCAGAATCACCGCGGTCTTGCCGGCCATATCCAGGCCGGCGTAGTCGTTCCAGTCGTTCTCCGGCGCGACTATGCCGTAGCCGACGAATACCAGCTCGCTGTCCTTCAGCTCGGTGGAGTCTGTCTGGCGCTGGGTGAAAGCGACCATATCGGTCAGTGGCTGCAGTTTCTTGTCGAAGCCTTCGCCTTTGATCTCCAGCGGCGTGGTTTCTATCTGCATTTCCACCACCGGTACCTGCTGGAACCAGCTGGGCTTGCCGTCGGCGTCCACGGCGCCCGGCTCCAGGCCCAGGGCCTCGAACTGCTCTGCCAGGTAGGTGACGGTCAGCTCCTCGCCCCTGGTGGCGGGGGCGCGGCCCTCGAACTCGTCGGAGGCCAGTACCTCGACGTGCCTGTGCAGGTCCGCGGCCATGGCGTTTACCTGGGCCTGTTCCGCGTCGCTGAGCTGCGGCTTGGCGGATGTCGCGGCGCTCTCGGGCTGCTGCACCTGCTGTTCGGTTTGTTCCGTTTGCGGTGCGGTTTCCGCGGAGGTTTCCGGTTCCGGTGTCGAGGCGTCTTTGCCGCAGGCAGCCAGCGCGCCGGACACGGCGACCGCCAGGCCGAGGCGGCGCCAGAGGGTGGGTATTCTCATGGATTTATCCTGTGACTCTTATTCTGAGTCGGATAAGGTAGCAAAAAGCGCGCCGGGGGCCGAAGGATTCTGTGCTGAATATTCCGGGCCGTGCAGAAATATTGTTCTGGATTGTATGGGGCGCCTATCACCGCCCTCATATCAGCCGGTGCGCTGGACACTGTTTCGCTCCCTGATCCCGTTAATCCACATCCACCTTCTCCAACCTATTGAATACTCTTCACCCATAGAGAAATCTGCTCAAATATTGAGCGACCGAGGGGTCGTTTTGCGTTGAAATACGCGCCGCGCTGGAATAATCTTGGATGTTAGCGAACGATCGTACTAAATGTGTTTCAAGCGCGAAAATGGCTGAAAAATATACAGATCTTGGCGGCCGTGCTTGGTGGTTAGGTCTCGAGAAAAATAATGTGGAGGCTTGTCACGGATGTTCGCGAGTGGGGCATTGTTTATTACTTGAACAATACAAATAAGGCTTGGTTTAAAGGTAAGAGTGTAATGGGGACACTTGTGCGTGCTCTGACGGGGGGCTTGCTACTTCTTGTGGCATCGGATGTATTGGCGGCACTGAGCATCATCGCGCCAACAGAAACCACCAATGCGACCTTCCAGATCAGCGTTTCCGGTGGCGCCTATGTTCGGCGACTGTCGGTAAGTGGCCCGGGCAATAGTGGCACTTACAATATGGATTCCAGATCCTATGTGGATTTTACGGCGCTAGATTCTGGCGTCTACACCATTTCATATAGCGCTTACACTAGCTGCTACATGTTTAATGGCGGCTTCTGCATAGAGCCGGACGGGTGGCAGAGGGTTTCCCGCTCTGTCACCGTAGCCCTGAAACCAGGAACGCCTTCCAGTATAAGCTTCACGGAAGTAACCAGCGGCAGCACGGACAGGAATGGGCAGTTTAAAGTCAATTGGGGCGCGGCGCCTTCGACTCCAAAAGTTACCGGCTATCAAGTGCAACAACAAAAGGATGGGGGAGCTTGGTCGCAAATCTACTATAAAGCTGACACCAGCACCCGCACTACTCCTGTCCCATCGTCTGGCGCACTGGCCGATGGCAGCTACAAGTATCGGGTGAGGGCCTACGGTCAAGCGGGCAGCCTTAAAAATTACGGCAGTTGGCGCACTTCTTCCACGATAACAGTCAACCGCAAGCCGGACCCGGTGGGCGCATTTACCCAACCTGGATCGGGAACTCAGACTGCCGCCTTTCAAGTTGCCTGGAGCTCTGTGAGTGGCCAGTTTGATACTGTGACCAGATATGAACTCCAATGCAAGGCGCCTGGAAAAACCTGGGGCGATGCGAGTTGCACCAAAAGTGATAACAGCATAACCAACCTGGGTTTAAGCACCAAGAAAGACATCAACCTGCCGGAAGGTTCAGAAGGTACCTACAGTTTCCAGGCCCGCGCCTGCAATGGTCGCGGATGCGGTCCCTGGTCTCCAACAAAATCTGTGCCTGTAAACATCCCGCTATCGCCCCCCGGTCAGACACTATTCGGGAATCTACCGGAAGAGAGCGAGTTCGGCGACTACGACATCGAATGGGAGATGCCTTCCGGAGTCGTTACTTCTTTCGAACTTGAAAGGGAATGTAAGACCGGTGCGACTACATGTGGCTATGATGGTTGGCATGCCGTTCAGCTCGCAAACCCATTGAGCCAGATCCATGAAGCCCGCGGCGATATAGCCGATAAATATAGATATCGCGTGCGCGCCTGTAATGACGATGCCTGTTACTCCTCGTGGACTACCAGTTCCTGGATCGATGTGCACAACCTGGATGGTATTGCCCCGGCAGTCAGCTTGGCGCCGGCTACCAGTCCCGGCGGCATTGAATATAGTGCTGATGTAACCACCCAAGGGGATGCAGTGGTTTCCATACCCATGCAGGTTGCTCCTGGCGTTAATGGCCTGATACCGGATATCGGAATTCACTACTCGGGAGCGCGCTACCGGGAGCGCAACAATGAAGTGCTGCCGGAAGATATTCTCGGCTATGGGTGGAGGCTGACTGGCTTTAGTTCCATACGTCGTTGTGTCAAGAATCGTCCTAACACAGACTCCATTCAGCTGGATACCACAGACTCCTTGTGCCTCGATGGCGAGCCTCTGGTGCTTGTCTCAGGTTCTCATTGGCAGGCCGGCGCACGCTATCGCACTCTGCGCGACAGCTTCAACTTGATCGAACTCAAGGAAACCAATGGTAAAAACTGGTTCCTGGTAACGACGCCCAGTGGCCGAGTCCAGGAATATGGTAACAGTCAGGACAGTCGGCTCAAGGCTGGCGACTCTGTCCATTTCGGTTGGAGCTTGAACAAGGCCACCGACGCCTTCGGCAACACGATGACCTACCGTTATCACCGAGATACCGTAGAGGGAATCAACTATCCATTGGAAGTCGTCTACGGGAATAGCGGCGATGCCAAAATAGAATTTTCTTACGGAACCCGCAGTGATGCGCCGCCCCAGCCCTTGGAAGCCGGAGAAATCGAGCAGGAACAGTTGGTATTGCTGCACCATATCAACGTATCTCTGGATGGCAAGCTGCTCCGCGAATACCGGCTTATCAGCGAGGCTGCAACGGAGGGGTATCGCCGCCTGAAGCAGGTACAGTTGTGTGGCTACGATGAAAGTGGTCTGGCTAGCGAGTGCCTCAACCCGCTCGAATTCAGCTGGCTTGAGCCCGAAGGGGCCAACCCGATTGATTTCAAGACCGGGGTGGGCGAGGTCATCGACGGCTTGGGTAAAAGTACCCGTTTCTACCACACTATGATCCGTGAAAACTCCACTGAGGGACTGTTCAGCGAGCGGCCCTTCGGTGAAGGTATTCTCCCGCCTGGAGCCAGCCCGCTGGCGCCGGTAAATGGTGAGTATCGCTGTGTGGTGAGTGAAGTGCACCGTTCCAATGGCTATGCGGATGGCTGGCATGTTACCCGATACAGCTACCAGGGCACGGGCCTGATGAGCGATAACCACTGGGGCTTCCTCGGCTACTATGCGCAAAAGATTCACGATGTCGAAACTGGTGTTGTGACCTACAAACAGTTCCGCCAGGACTTCCCGTATTTCGGCAAGGTGGCCCGCCTGCAGCAATATGAAGGAAATTTTGATGACAACCTGCAGGTCCTGACCCAGCAGCAATTCCTGCACCAGGCGCAAGTTCTGAACGTGGGTAGTGGCTCGACTTACTATCCGTATCTGCAGCAGCAACTTCAGGCGACTATTGAAGGAAACCAAGTGATAGGTTACCGCCTGGATGCAAGCCAGCTAACCAAGGCGAGCTATGGTACTTACGGCGAACTTATCAGCGGAGAGGTCCACACCTCGAAGTTTGCGGCGAGCGCCAACTTTTCAACAGCCCAAAGCTTCTGGGGCGAGGTTGCTTCGGCTACGGCGAGTGGTGTGAAGCGCAGCACAGAAACGGCGATCACCTTTAATAACCGCACAAGCCCCTGGGTGGTAGGCTTTGCCAGCGGCAGGGAAGTAAGCCATTACGATGGCGATATCACAGCCACACCTGATCGGGTGCAGACGGTTGTTGCCACCCCGCTTGGGGATAGCAGCAAGGTAGGCAGCGTTACCCGCTTTCCCGGTGATCCTGATAATGAACTGACGATCACCTATGACTATGATGCCGCTGGTAACTTGCTGAGCGAAACCACTGCGGGTGCCGGTATCGAGAGTCGCAGTTCACTGGCCGATAGTTACACCGACAAGCGTTACCCCGGCATCTTTACCAATGCCATGGGGCAGTCGATCAGTGTCAGCTATGACGCCCGCTTCGGAAAACCCTCCTCTGTGACCGATGCCAACAGTCGTACTACGGAAATCGAGTATGACCCGTTCGGGCGCGAGGTTCAGCGCACCAATACCGACGGCGTTGTGTTCAACACCAGCTATGATTTCTGTGCCGGCGGCGTGTGCCCTGTATACGGGAATATGCTGGCTTCGTACCGAGTGGCCACCAGTTCGGCGATTACGCCCACTGTTGAGCGCTATTACGACATTCTCGGGCGTATGGTTCAGCAGGATACGGAGTCGTTCGATGGCAGCACTGTTTCCCGCCGTGAATACAACTACGATACTGCGGGACGCTTGTACCTCGAGACGGCACCATATTTCGCCGGCCAGTACAAGCCGCTGAGTATCTACGAATACGATATTCGCAATCGCGTCGTCCGCATACAGAAGGCTGGCGACGGCGAGGTGCGCACGAGCTACTCACCGCTCGCAGCAAGCAGCCAGGTCAAGGTGACCCTTGAGGAGGACGTGTATGATGCTGCCGGAGCGTTCCAGGAAACCCAGATAAGGAGTCGCTTCTATAACCTGATGGGCGACTTGGTCAAAACTGTCGATGCCGAAGGCGGTAGCGAGGAGGTTGCTACCACCTTTGAACATGATGGCATGGGCTTGGTGCAATCCGTTCTCGTTAACAATGATCCGGATACTGAATCGACCTTTGTGTACGATGTGGCCGGCAATCGCACCAGTTTGACTGATCCGAACCTGGGGACTGTAACCACCGTTTACGACGCCCTTGGACAGCTTGTCGGCCAGTCGGACAACAAGGGGCAGATGATCAGCTACCAGTACGACAAACTGGGACGCCTGTTAGAGCAAACTGACCCCGATGGCATTGCCAGCTGGGAGTACGATCCCGCAGGTGCCGTTGGCAAGCTGGCCAGCAGAAGCTACGTGGAAAACGGTTCTCCGGTATTCCGTGAGGACTACAGCTATAGTGGTGGCAAACTGAGCGGTGCCACTACCAGCCTCCTGGTCGGCGGCGAAAGCCGCAGCTACCAGCACAGCTACGGATACGATGGCAACGGGCGTCTCAACTTCGTCGCCTACCCGAGTGGCATTGAGGCCCACTACCAGTACAATGGTCAGGGGTATCTCTATGAAATCACCGACGGCACCAATCCGCTCAAGACCTTCAATTCGGTCAATGCTTTCGGCGGTGTGGAAGAGGAGGTGTACGGCAACAGCGTGGTGACTAACCGCAGCTACAATGCCGATACCGGCCACCTGGAATCCATAGCCACTGCGGGTGCCAGCCAGATCCAGGACAACCAGTACCTGTGGCGTTCGAATGGCACACTGGAGAGCCGGCTGGTCAATGACGGCGCCATCAGCAAACAGGAACACTTCGGCTACGACGCCCTGAATCGCCTGGTCAGCGCAGAGACTGCGCTGGACGGCGCGGTACAGCGGACACTGTCAACACAGTATGACAAGCTGGGCAATATTCTGGCCAAGACCAGCAGCCACACGAGTGATACCAATGTCACCGGCTATCAATACGGCCAGGGCGGCGGCGCCGGCCCGAATGCAGTCAACCAGGCAGTGATCGGCGGTGTGGCGCACTATCTCTACTACGACGCCAACGGCGCAATCACGCACTATGATGCTGCCAATGGCGACGACAAATGGATCACCTGGAACGCCCGCCAGCTGCCCGTGGAAATTACCCTCGGTGACAGCAAGGCCACGCAAACGCCGACCGCCAGGGATAGCTTCAAGTATGGTCCCAATGGCCATCGCTTCTACCGGGAGACGAGCTGGTGGGATGACGCCGAACAGACAGTATTTACGGAGAAGGCGTTTATTGTCGGTAAATACGAAGATGTGCTGCCGGCCAATGATCCGGACTACCAGCGCATCCAGAAGACCCGCGTCGACGGCAATGTCCTGCATATCGCCGCCACGGATCTGACCGGTGTTACTGTGGGAACGCTGGAGTACCTGCACCGCGATCACCTCGGCTCCATCGAGAAGGTCACGGACGAGGCCGGCAATATCATCCTGGATACCGCATTCGATGCCTTCGGCAAGCGCAGGAGTGTCGATTGGCAGAGGGAAATCCAGGCGCAGGAGCTGGAGGACCTGCTCAGTACCCAAGGGCTGACCACCAGGCGCGGCTTTACCGGCCACGAGCATCTGGATCGCACGGGGCTTATCCATATGAATGGGCGTATCTACGACCCGCAGCTTGGACGTTTCCTGAGTCCTGACCCATTTGTTCAGGCGCCCGCCAATAGCCAGAGCTGGAACCGGTACAGCTACGTGCTGAATAATCCGCTGCAATACACTGATCCAAGTGGTTATTTGTCACTCCAGAAGTTCGACAGGGACGGCAGTAGTGACGGCTGGGATGTAAATGTGTTCGGCTCCCCGATTTCTACACCCAGCGGTTGGGGAACGATCTCGTTTGATAATATGAAAAGCGGATATGGGTCGCCGGGAGTCGGCCGCTCTTTTGGTGGTGATCCAGGCAATAGTGTTGACGGTTCTTCAAGGAATGAAAATGACGAAAATAGCTCTGCTGAAGAGGAGAAGATAGAGGAGGTTGTCTGTAACGCTGACCGTGAGACGGGTGTTTGTAATGGCGATAATACAAATGTGGGGACAGGCCTAAGTCCTTTTGAAATTATCAGCAAAGAGCTTCCTAAGTGGTGGGTAAGTGATGAGACTGAGGATTTAAGGAATGGAATACAGGCTACAGTTGATCTGGCAACCATTCCATATAGGTCTGTGAGGCTTGCTTCAGATATCCATACAGTAGTAGAAATAGGAGTGGCGGCGAAAAGTGGTGCATACGGCGATGCTGCGATTATGGCCTCCTCTCTATTGGCGGGTGAGGGGACTACTAAGTTCATCAAACAGGTCGGGGTAGAGAACGCTTATATGCAAAATGCTGCTAGTATGGGAATGTCTAAATTGACAGAGCAATTGTTAGGGCAGGATTGTTTTACATGCACAAAATACGAGTGATCCATGTGTGGGTTATCTGTCTTACGGTATTTGTCGTGTTTAGGCTGATATCTGGTAGCTTGTTTACTGAAGGAGGATTGCTTGGGGCTCTATTATTTGTTCTGGGGTTGCATTGGTTTCTAATTCCGTTCTTTTTTGGGAAGGATATGCCATTGCCTAGATTCCCAAATACTGTTTTTAGGAAAGGAGAGGATGATTTGGTTAGGTATCTTCTTTTTTCTTTGGGAGTATTTTTGTGCTACGCAGCGTTGGTTGCGTAAGAATATTTTCTTCACTAGGGAGCTTCTGGGCGGGATCAGAATGACAATATAAATACGTAAGAAAAATGCGCTGTTTAATTTTATTGTTTGCTATTATTGTTTTTCTGCCGCCACTGGCGGCAGCGGATGCCGCGAGACTGATGGACTCTCGCTGGTATCAAGTGGACTCGCCGAGTTTCCATATCATCTCCAATGGAGAGCGGATGGAGATAGAAAATCTCGCACGAGATCTGGAAGCTTTTCGCGTGGCGGCGCTGTCGCTGCTGCAGATTCCGGGTGATTCGCAGCGGCTGACGATTATCGCCGCGGCCGATCGCGCCACCTATGCGGCTATGGTCGGCAGCGAGATGTCGCTTAATACGGGCGGTGTCTACAACAGTACCGCCGGGGGCAGCTATGCACTGATCAATATGGACGGCCGCCGATTCTATGCGGTACATCCTGCGCGCGAGTTTCTTTTTCACGAGTACACGCACTTCCTGACTAGCAGCAGCGGGACTCAGCGGTATCCCTACTGGTACAGGGAGGGGTTTGCAGAGGTGATATCGACCATGAGTTTTACCGATGATGGTCGATTCGAGATAGGCACTCCGCCGGCGAGCCGTGCCGCGACACTGGTCCATATGCGACCCATGCCGCTTGAACAATTGCTGCGCTTGACTCCCAAAGCGGGGCGCAAGCGCGATCATGCTCGCCTCTACGCCAGTGGCTGGATGTTGGCGCACTGGCTGCTTTTGAGCAGTGGCAAGGCGGAGGAGTTCGGCGAGTATCTGCGTATGTATCAGCAGGGTGCCGATCCGGTCAAGGCGCTTGAGATGGCATTGTCGATGTCGATTGGCGCTATTGAGGATGCGTATCGTCGCCAGTTCCACAAAAAGTTCCCGATGCGCTCGGCTGCTATGCCCAAGGGTTATGAGGCACCCCGGATAAAAGTGGATTTGCTGGCCAAACCCCAGGCGATTAAGGCAATAGCGCAGTATCTTGCCGATGTGCCTGGCAGGAGGGAACAGCTCAGGTTGCTCGTGCAACAGGTTTCAGAGGACGGAGGTGAAATCGCTAAGTTGAAGGCCAGCTTGGCCGAGGCCGAGATAAGCGCAGGCAATCTGGATGCTGCCGAGCAACTGTTGGACTCGGTGCCTCAAGCCCTGCGTGAGAGTATCTGGTTCCGTTCACCCTGGGCCTGGCTGCAACTGTATCGGCAACTGCAGCACAATGAACAGGGAAGGGACGAAGGTGTGCTCAGAAGTATCCGGGATCAATTTGTCTATCTGGTAAACAATAATGAAGAGTACGCCCCGCACTGGTACGGCCTTGCGCTGGCGATGAGGAGCCTCGGCTACCCTGGAGAAAAGTATACGGAAATGCTGGAGCAGGCATATCTCCGCGCTCCCCGGGAGCCAGTTATTGCACTCGACCTGGCTAAAGCGTTATACCAACAAAAGAACATTGATTATTTTGCGGAGGTGGCGACGCCACTATTAATGGATCTGGAAGGCCGACCAGAGGCAGAGCGCTTACAGCGTATGCTTGCTGAACTGGAAGTGTCGGATTAAACAGTTTCTATCCTGTGTAGGAGCGGCTGTTGGCCGCGATCGGTGGTGGGAGAATCCCCCGGTCCGATCGCGGCCAACGGCCGCTCCTACAGGGTAAAGGCGATTAGAGAATCTTCAGTGTCTCGCGGATCGGCAGGAAGATATCCCGCGCCAGCTGCTGGCTGCGCGCCGGGGACCAGCCCTCGATCGGGTCCGGCAGGTTTTCGTTGTCCTTGAAGGGCATCTCCAGGGTCAGCGCCAGGGTGCGGAACTGGTGGCCGCACCAGTTGGTGCCGACGGTCATATTGGCCTCGCCGGGCTTGTCCAGTTCGTAGCCGCGCTCGGTCTGGAAGTCCGGGCTGGCGGCGACGAAGGCGCGCTTGAAGGTCTCCTCCAGCTTGGCGTGGCGCTCGTCGTAGCCGGGGATGCCCTCGCAGGCGGCGACAAAGTTGAAGGGCAGGGCCTCGTCACCGTGGATATCGAGGAAGAGATCGCCGCCCACTTCCAGCATCTTCTCCCGCACCAGGTAGACCTCGGGGCTGCGCTCCATGCTGGGATCGAGCCATTCCCGGTTCAGGTTGGCGCCGACGGCATTGGTGCGCAGGTGGCCGCGCACGCTGCCGTCCGGGTTCATGTTCGGCACTATGTAGAAAACGGTGTCCTTGAGCAGTGTCTGCGCGGACGGGTTGGCGTCGTCCAGCAGCGCCTCAAGGAAGCCCTCCACAAACCATTCCGCCATGGTTTCGCCGGGGTGCTGGCGCGCGATCATCCACACCCGGTGTTTTGCCGTCTCGGCGTCGCCCACGGTCAGCAGGCTCATGTCGCGGCCGTCCAGGGTCTTGCCCAGGGTTTCAAGCTGTACCCGGTCGTCCAGTTGGGCCCAGGCCAGCAGGTCCAGGTGGCGCTCCCAGGAGAAGGGGGCGAAATAGGCCAGGTAGATGGCCGGCCTGTCCAGCTCCACGGTGAAGTCCAGGGTCTTGCCGTCGTACTCTGCGCCGATGCGGAACCAGTTCTGGCGGTCGTAGGAAGCGCAGACGCGGTAGTTTTCCCAGCCCTCCGGGTAGGCCGCCTTGCCGGCGTTGACGATGCGCAGCGGATAGCGCTCGCCCACCTCGCCCTCCAGGCGGAAGTGGAACCATTGGTAGAAATCGGAGTTGTTGTCCTGGCGGATGGCCAGTTCCACCGGGCTGCTGTTGGCGTTGATGACTTCGATATTGCCGCTGTCGAAATCGCAGGTGATGTACATGAATGGGCTCCAGTCAATTTTTCGCGGGCAGGATACAGGGGAAGGGACCGGTGGGAAAACTGCGGGCAAAACAAAATGACAAAGGTGGGCCCAATAAAAAAGCACGGTACCGAAACCGATACCGTGCTTTTGCCATTCCCTGGCGGCACCCGCTGCGATTACTGCTCCCTAAAATT
The DNA here is from genome assembly GCF_059834885.1 of Microbulbifer sp. SE14. Lineage (NCBI taxonomy): Bacteria > Pseudomonadati > Pseudomonadota > Gammaproteobacteria > Cellvibrionales > Microbulbiferaceae > Microbulbifer > Microbulbifer sp. SE14. The sequence goes on from NZ_JCBAJA010000012.1 coordinate 19,627, forward strand.
TCCGGTGACGGACCCCGGCGACTGCTCACTGCCCGGCCTGATCACAGGTGCTCGACTACGCACCGTCAGAAATCGTGTACTTCTCCCTGACAACTCGCAGCTGGTGCTGATCAAAGTTTAGGCAGTGCTTCGGGAGTTTTGTGAAAAGGTTCAACAGGTTGGCGCAGATTTGGTTAACTTTTAACCAGTTTGCCGCGGAACCCGAACTCCGTTTTGGGATCTGAGCCTCATATGTGGCGCCCGGCGCCACTTCCGGCCCGGGCGCGGTTTCGGTAAGCTAACCGGCCTGTCTATGCACCAGAAAGAGATAAGTCATGAATAGAAGCGTCAAGCGCGGCGTCGCCGCCAGCTGCCTGCTGTTACTGATGATGAACCTGACCGCCTGCGGCTATTTCCTCTACCCGGAGCGCAAGGGCCAACAGGGCGGTCGCGTGGATCCGGTGGTGGTGATCCTGGACGGCGCAGGGCTGCTGTTCGGCATACTGCCGGGGATTGTGGCCTTTGCCGTCGACTTCACCAACGGCACCATCTACCTGCCCCCGGGTGGCAGTTCCGCCATCGACCGCCACGTGAGCAGCGTGGATCCCGACAAGGTGCAGAAGGTGATCGACCAGCAGGGCCAGGTGTGGCTGCAGCTGCCCCTCGACAGCCTGGCGGGCGATGACCTGCAGCAACTGGGCGCGGCCCTGTCCTCGGCGACCGGCCAGCAGGTGGCGGTGCAGGATATCGTCTGGCTGGAAGACCTGGCGGCGCTGCGCGCGGCGACTGCCGAGCAGACTGCGGCGCGCTGAACGCCACCTTGTAGGAGCGGCGGGGCGGATGGCCGCCCCGCCGCTCCTACAATCGAATCTTCGATATGCCTCCCGTGAAGCCCGATCCGGACCGCCGCTACGCCCAGTGCGGCCACGGGATGATCCTGCCCTTTATGCAGTCATCGGATATGGTGCATATGGGCCTGCAGCGACTCGATCAGTCGCAGTGGATCCAGCCCTGCCCGAACCTGCCCAACTACTTCCACAACAAACTGCGCGCGCGGCGCCATCTCGGCGACAGGGTATTCGCCCAATTGCCGCAGTCCCTTGCCGCGCAGCGGGAGCTGCGCCGGTTACTGCTGCGGCACCTGCGCCGGGACCACCGGCGGGATTACTTTGCCGGTGCCAGCCGGCTGCAGTGGCGGGCCGACGGCGCCTCCCTGTGCTGGCCGTTGGCGGATGACGCAGAGCCCTTGTGGAGCGCCAGCCTCTGGGTCGCCGACGACCTCTGCCTGCTGCAGCCGGGCAGGCACGGCTACGAACTCACCGCCGCTTCCCTGGCCGCGCCCAGCTACTGGCGCCTGGAGGAAAAGATCGATCGGCCGCTGGATGTGATTCACGGCCCCGTGCCCGGATTCAGGGAAAAGCTCTCCACTCAGGTGGCGCGCTTCTTCGAGCACCTGTTGCCGGACTACCCGGTGTGGCGGGCCAACTGGTCGGTGGTCAATTCCACCGAACTGACCCAGCGCGGCGAGTCGGCAAATGCGGAGGGAAAACTCTATCTGCGCGTCGAGCGCCAGTCGCTGCGCCGCCTGCCGGAGAGCGGCGCCGTGGCGTTCAGCATTCGCGTGATGATCGATCCGCTCGAGGATCTGCGGGCGGTGCCGGGGGCACTGGTTTCGTTGCGCCGCGCGGTCGAGCGCCTGTCACCGGAGGAATCGAAGTACAAATCCCTGGCGCCGCTGCTGCCGGAACTGAATGAATTTCTAGCGGCGGCGGCCGCTGAGGGCGCCCAGCAGTCCGCGCACTAGTTCCCGCCCCAGCTGGCGGCCGAAACTGTTGGCCATTCTGGAAAGCGCCCTGTCCAGTTCGCTTCCGTCTTTGCGTTCGGCCTTTTCCGTTTTCTCCTCTGCAGCCGCTCCGCGCTGCGTCTCTTCCTGTCTCTTCTGCAGCTGCTCGTAGGCGGAGTCGCGATCCTGGGATTGGCGGTATTTGTCCGCCAGCGCGCTGCCGGCGAGCAACTGCCGTATTTCCTGCTCGCCCAGCGGCGACAGGCGGCTGGCGGGCGGGTGAATCAATGCGCGCTCCACCGGTTGCGGTACGCCGTCCTTGTCCAGGCAGGAGACCAGTGCCTCGCCCACGGCCAGTTGGCCGATCACCGCGGCGCTGTCGAAATTCGGATTGACGCGAAAGCTGTTGGTGGCGGCCTTGACTGCGCGCTGCTCCTTGGGCGTATAGGCGCGCAGCGCGTGCTGGATGCGGTTGCCCATCTGCGCCAGTATCGCCTCGGGAATATCCAGCGGGCTCTGGGTGACGAAGAAAACCCCCACGCCGCGGGAGCGGATCAGCTTGACGATCTGCTCCACTTCGCCGAGCAGGTTTTTCGGCAGCTCGTCGAACAGCAGGTGGGCTTCGTCAAAGAAGAGTGCGATTTCCAGCTGGCCGCCGGCCTCGGGCAGGGTTTCGTAGAGTTCCGCCAGCAGCCACAGCAGCAAAATACCGTAGACGCGGGGATGCATTCTGCTGGCGTCGAGCAAATGGATTTTTGCGCTGTCCAGCAAGTCGTTCAGGTCCAGCGCCGGCTCGCCGAACAGCGCGTCCGCGCCGTCGCGCTCTATGGCGAGAAACTTGCGTTTGATGGCGCCGAGGCTGGCCGGGGAGATATTGCCGTAGTGCTGGGCCAGGTTTTGGCGCTCGTTTTCGGCGAACTGCAGCAGCGACTGCAGGTCCTTCCAGTCGAGCAGTAGCAGTCCCCGCTCGTCGGCAATCCTGAACAGCAGCTGCAGCAGGCCGGCCTGGTTGTCGTTCAGGTCCAGCATCTGCGCCAGCAGTTCCGGACCCAGTTCGGAGATGGTGGTGCGCAGGGGCAGGGCGCCCGGCCCCCAGAGTTCCACCGGGCTGGCGCGGAAGTAGCTGCTGTCGAGGCCGAACAGCGGCAGCCGCTCATCCACCTTTGCGTTGCCGCCGCCGGGGGCGGCGAGCCCGCTCAGGTCGCCCTTGAAGTCGGTGACGAACACCGGCAGGCCGCGGCGGTTCAGCTGCTCTGCCAGCAGGCGCAGGGTCACCGTCTTGCCGGTGCCGGTGGCACCGCAGACGATGCCGTGGCGGCTGGCCATTTCCGGCAGCAGCAGGCAGGGCGCGGATCTGTCGCCGCCAGAGGGAATGCCGAGCGCAATGGGTTCCATAGCCGGGTCTGCAGAGGTTTTAGGTAACTGTAGACCGGGGACTCGAAAGAATAGCTCCCTACAGAGTATTGTCGTCATTCCAGCGCAGGCCGGTATCCAGATACTCCCGAACTGGATACCGGCCTGCGCCGGTACGACGGCGTTAATTAAAGCGGGATGGCCGTAGGGTGCAATAAGCGCTGCGCATTGCACCGATGCCCGGGCGGGCGAACGCAAGGTTCGCCCTTACAAATCAACTGACGGCTTCCCCGCGCTTGTAGGCCTTGGGTGAAACCCCGGTCCAGCGCCGGAACGCCTTGCCGAAGGCGCTCTCGTCGCAGTAGCCCAGCGCCGCGGCTATCTCCGCATTGTTCCTGTCCCCCTGGCGCAGCCACTGGCGCGCGTAGTGGCTGCGCACCTCGTCCTGGATGGCGCGGAAGCTGGCATTTTCCTCCAGCAGTTTGCGCCCCAGGTGGCGCGGGCTGATGCACAGCTGGCTGGCCACCTGTTCCCGGGTCAGCTGCGGTTCCTGCTGCAGCAGGTGCGCCACCTGCAGCTGCAGGCTCTTGTTGGTCAGGGCGCGCAGCAGCGCGTCCGCCTCGGGCTTCAATCGCGTCATCACCTGCCGGTCGGCGGCCACCAGCGGAATCTCCAGGTCCTGGGGGCGGAAGCGGATACCCGACACCGGCGCATTGAACTGCACCGGTGTGCCGAGCAGCTGCTGGTACTGCTGCTGTATCGCCAGCGACGGCGCCGGGTAGGCCAGCAGCACGCACTGGGCGCGGAACGGCTGGCCGGTCATGCTGCGGGCCTGGGCCAGGCAGGCGGACAGCACCGTCTCCACCCGCAGCTGGGCGCAGCGCAGATAGTTGGGCAGATAGCAGAGATCCGCGTGGTGGGCGCCGCGGCGCAGTTCGAAGCGGCCGCCTTCCCCCACCAGCGGGTGGTAGATCAGCAGCTGCTCTATGGCGGCGCCGAGGGTCTTCTGGGTCATCAGCAGGTAGCCCACCAGGCCCATCTGGCTGCTGTGTATCGCCCGACCCAGCTTTGCGCCCAGCAGCGGGTCCGGGTGGGCCTCCGCCAGCGCCAGCCACAGCTGTTCCTGCACGCCGATCGGCACCCGCTGGTTTTCGTCTATCCCGGACAGTATCTCTTTCGCCAGGGTTGGGATTTCCAGCTCGAGGCTGTTCAAGGCGGCGGTAATCGCCCGCGTATAGCTGAGGGTGACACTTCTGCAGTCCGCCGGCTTCACTGTCTCTGTCCGAAATTAACCAATGATCGCCCGATTATGACGATCTGCGGTCGGCTTGTCACGGTATATTGCCGTCAACGCAGCGAGCGAAAGCGAGAATAACAATGAAACCCTACGCGGTGATCGGCGCCGGCCCCATGGGGCTCTGTACCCTGCGCAACCTGGTAAAGCACGGCATTCCCTGTGTCGGCTTTGAAATTCACAGTGATGTGGGCGGCCTCTGGGATATCGACAGCCCCACCAGCACCATGTACGAGTCGGCGCACCTGATCTCGTCGAAGAGGATGACCGAGTTCGCCGAGTTCCCGATGGCGGACCATGTGGCGCCGTATCCGCACCACCGCGAGCTGCGCGACTACTTCCGCGCCTATGCGAGAGCGTTCGGCCTGTACGAGCGCTACGAGTTCAACACCGAGGTGGTGCGCTGCGAGCGGGATGGCGACGACTGGTGCATCACCACCCGCGTTGTCAGCGGCAGTGAAAAGGGCAGGGAGCAGACCCGCAGCTTCGGCGGCCTGCTGATCGCCAACGGCACACTGCACCACCCGAACAGGCCGGAACTGCCGGGCGATTTCGCCGGCGAACTGCTGCACTCGAGTGAATACCGGGATCCGGCCATCTTCGAGGGCAAGCGGGTCTTGTTGGTGGGTTGCGGCAACAGCGGGGCGGATATCGCCGTGGACGCGGTGCACCGGGCCAGGAGCGTGGATATCAGCTTGCGCCGCGGCTACTACTTCCTGCCCAAGTTTATCGGCGGTGTGCCCACCGACGCGGTGGGGGGAAAGATCAGATTGCCGCGCTTTATCCAGCAGCGCATCAGCGCGGCCCTGTCGCGCTTTATGCTCGGCCGCCCCGGCCAGTACGGCCTGCCGGAGCCGGACTACCGGATGTTCGAGTCCCACCCGGTAATCAACTCGCTGGTGCTGCACCATATCGGCCACGGGGACATCAGGCCGCAGGGTGACATAGCCTCCATCGACGGCAATACTGTGACCTTTGTGGACGGCCGCAGTAGCGACTACGACATGATCCTGCTGGCCACCGGCTACAAGCTGCACTACCCGTTTATCGATCCGGCGCAGCTGAACTGGACCGGTCATGCACCGCGCCTCTACCTGAATGTGTTCCACCCGGAGTACGACAACCTCTTCCTGATGGGCATGGTGGAGGCCGCCGGCCTCGGCTGGGAGGGGCGCAATGAGCAGGCGGAACTGGTGGCGCTGTATATCCGCCAACTGTCCCTGGGCGCCGAATCGGCGCGGCGTTTCAAGGCCGTCAAGCGCGAGCGCGCGTCACTGCGCGCGGATGGCGGCATGAAGTACCTGCAACTGGAGCGCATGGCCTACTACGTGCACAAGGACACCTACCTGAAGGCACTGCGCGGTCACACTGCGGACTTGCAGCGGGATCTGGTGAGCCGGGATACTGGCGAATTTACCGGCAGCGCAGAGGCCATCTAGTGGACGCCGCTCTCACCGACAATTTCGCCAGCAGTTTCCAGATGTCGCCCGCTGCGCTGATGGTACTGAACGCAGTGCTGGCCTTTATGATGTTCGGCGTGTCCCTGGGGTTGCGCCCGGCGGACTTCGCAGCGGTGCTGCGCCGGCCCCTGGCGCCGGTCACCGGCCTTGTGGCCCAGTTCCTGCTGCTGCCGGCCATCACCTGCCTGGTCACCTGGTGGCTGCGGATAGATCCCGGCCTGGCCCTGGGCATGATCCTGGTGTCCTGCTGTCCCGGCGGCACCTTCTCCAATGTGATGACCTGGATAGGGCGCGCCAATGTGGCCACCTCGGTCAGCATGACCGCGGTATCCAGTCTCGCCGCGGTGGTGCTGACGCCGCTCAATTTCGCCCTTTACGGTGGCCTGAATCCCTATACCCGGGAACTGCTGCAGCAGATAGCGCTGCCGGCGAACAATATGATCCTGTTGGTGGTAATGGTGCTGGCGCTGCCGATGCTGGCGGGCATGGCCATAGGCGCACGCTTCCCGCAATTCGCCCGGCGCAGTGAGCGCTGGTTCCGCAGCGCTTCGCTGCTGGTATTTTTGCTGTTTGTTGTCATCTCCTTCAGCAGGCACTGGCAGACGGCGCTGCAGATCGCCGGCTCGGTGCTGTTGCTGGTCATCGCGCACAACGCGCTGGCATTTTTTATCGGCAACCTCAGTGGCCGCCTGGCGCGCCTGCCGCTGGCCGATCGCCGAGCGGTGACCATGGAGGTGGGTATCCAGAACTCCGGCCTGGCGCTGGCGATACTCTTCACCTTTTATCCGTCCGCAGGCCCAATGCTGGTGGTGGCCGGCTTCTGGGGTGTCTGGCACCTGGTGTCCGGCCTGGCCCTGGCGGGCTACTGGAATTTCCACCATCGAAAATGGGGCTTGTCACGCGATCTGCTGCAGAGTCCGCAATCCTGAATAAAAGACAAGAAATATGAGCGAACAACGGGTTTTGATCACCGGCGCTGCCGGCTATGTGGGGCACCAACTGGGGGAGCTGCTGGCGGAGGAGATGCCGGTGGTGGGGGTGGATATCCGCTCGCGCCCGGCGTCCTTTCCGATTTTCACCCTGGATATCTGCGACCCGGCCCTGGGCGAACTGCTGCGCGCCGAGTCCATCACCCATGTGGTGCACCTGGCCTCGGTGATGGCGGCGGGCCGCGACCGCGAGGCCGAGTATCGCATCGATGTGGAGGGCACCGAGAATGTCCTCAAGGCCTGCCTCTATGCCGGGGTGAAACACGTCACCGTGACCAGCAGCGGCGCCGCTTACGGCTACCACCCGGACAACCCCGAGTGGCTGGAGGAGAACCACCCGCTGCGCGGCAATCCGGAGTTCGGTTACTCGGATCACAAGCGCCTGGTGGAGGAGATGCTGGCCAGCTACCGGGAAAGGCATCCGCGCCTGCAGCAGTTGGTTTTCCGCCCCTGTTCCATCGTCGGTGCCACCACCAACAACAAGATTGGCGAGCTGTTTGACCGCCGCGCGATTCTGGATCCCGGCGGCCACAATTCGCCGTTTGTGTTTGTCTGGGACCGGGATGTGGTCCGCGCTATCCAGTTCGGCGTACAGCGCTCCGCCAGCGGCATCTACAACCTGGCCGGCGACGGCGCCCTGACCCCGGCGCAAATAGCCCGACTGCTGGGCAAGCCGTTGCGCAGGCCGCCGGTACGCCTGGTGAAACTGCTGCTGGGTATCGGCTACTTCCTGCACCTGACCGACAGGCATCCGGACCAGGTGATCTTCCTGCAGTACCGCCCGGTGCTGCTGAATCGCCGCCTGAAGGAGGAGCTGGGGTTCGTGCCGGAGAAGAGTTCCCGGGAGGCATTTGCCTATTTCGCCCGCGAGGCCCTCGGCATTGAGCCGCGGGTTGAAACGGCGGAGGGCGCGGTTTGATCGAGGCAAAAACTTTTATTGTCACCGGCGCCGCCGGCGGCCTGGGCTGGGCCATTGTCGAGGCGCTGGCGGCGGGGCACGAGGCCCGCTTCGCGCTGGTGGATATCAGCGGGGAGTCTTTAAATGCGCGCGCGGAGGAATTGCGCCGGCGCGGGATAGAAGCGGAAACCTTTGTGGCCGACCTGTCCTGCGAAAGGGCCGTCGCCGAACTGGTCGGGCGGCTGCGCCGCCAGTACGGGCGCGTCGATCTGCTGGTCAACAACGCCGGTATTACCCACCGCAGCCTGTCCACCCAGACCGGAAACGCGGTGATCCGCCGGGTGATGGCGGTGGACTACCACGCGCCGGTGGAGCTGGTCCAGGGGCTGCTGGCGGAACTGCGGACTGCATCCGGCTGCGTGGTGAATATCAGCTCCATGGCCGGCTGGATGCCGGTGCTGGGCCGCGCCGGTTACTGCGCGGCCAAGAGCGCGCTGCACCAGTATTTCGAGACCTTTCGCGAGGAGGTGCGCGAGGAGGGCATCAGGGTGCTGATGGTCTACCCCAGTTTCGTCGCCACCAATATCGAGCAGAACGCCCTGTCCGGCGATGGTGGTCGCGCGAAGCACAAACAGAGCACCGTCGGCCGGGTGCGCAGCGCCGGGTGGATGGCCAACAGAATCGTCACCGCGCTGGAGCAGGGCAGGGAGCGGCTCTTCCCGCGGGACAGGAGCCTGCTCGGCGCCTACCTGTACAGACTCTTCCCGCGCCTGTTTATGAAACAGATGGTGAGGAATTTCCGCGTCGAGCTGGAAGTGGCCCGTGGCGCAGGAAGCTGAACTCAAGTTTCGGAGTTCACAGTGAGGATAGAATGCCTCCGGGTGGCACTATACGAGGCCCCTGCTGTCGGTGGCCACCTGGCAGATATTTACCGATGAGGTTTTTTGTCAGGTGGCCAGCGGCGGCAGGGCCGCTCGAAGGCATCTCCGTTCGGGGCGGCAATCTCTGTGAACTCCGAAACTTGAGTGGCGAAAAAAAAGACCCTCCGGGGGCGCCGGAGGGTGGCAAAGTGACATGCCGCGCGGACTCGGGGCCTCGACGGCTCAGAATACCGCGCTGGCTTCGGGGTTGAGACTGGAATAGTGGCGATAGGGCTCGACGATGCGCCAGGTCAGGTAGGCCAGCTGCGGTTCGGGGCCGCCGTTGGCCTCGAAGCGCATGCCCTGTACCCGGTCGCCGACGATAGCCTGGATGGTGTAGCTTCCCGCCGGAACGTCGAGCAGGAATAGCGGGCCGTCGCTGGTGGTGTTCAGCACCAACTCACCGCGGGAATCCCTCACCTTGATCTGGCCGCCGCCGAGCAGGTGGCCCGAGTCGGCGCTCAGCACCACCTTGATATCGAAGCCGGATGCAATGTTTTCCAGTGCACGACGTTCATCTATACCTATGCCGCCGGAGATGTAGCGGAGTTCGCCGCTATACTGGATTTCCGGGGTCGCCACGGCGGGCGCGGACAGCAGGCAGAATAGAAAGGAAATGGCACGACAGATTTCCATACTTTCCTCCAGAGTGCTCCTCTGTTTTTCACTGGTTTCTCAGGTTCTTTGTGCGCCTGTCAGGCGATCCTGCGTATGTCGATCACTTTGCCGCGGGATTTCGGTAGCGCCCTGCGCGGTAGAGTGATGGTGAGCACACCGTTGCGGAACTGCGCATCGATATTGTCGCGGTCGGCGTCCTCCGGCAGTGACAACACCCGCTGGAAGGCGCCGTAGCGGCGCTCGATACGATAGAAATCCGCATCCCGGTTTTCCGTTTGCTGTTTCTTTTCACCGCGAATGGTGAGGGTGTTGTCCACCAGCTCCAGGTGGATGTTGTCTTCGTCGACGCCGGGCGCCTCGACGGTGATGCGGTAGGCTCCGGCCGTCGCCGTAATATCGACATTTGGTCTCAGCAGCGCGGTGCGGTCCGCCAGCGCCGGTGCGGCGTCCAGGCCGGTCGGGTTAAAATTGTGGAGCAGGCGCTCAAACAGCCGGTCCAGCTCCTCGTGCAGCTGCGCCAGCGGCGACTGATGCTGCGGCTCCCGGCGGTTTGCCGGCAGGTTGCCGTGTTGCGAGCTCTCCTCGTCCTTGAACCAGTTCCAGGGTGCAATCCTCTTGATATCCACAGTGACCTCCAACAAAGGTTTCAGCAGTTGATGTGCCAGTGTGAAAAAAGAAAGTTTCTGAAAAACTGATCTGTCTGGTCAGCCGGTCTTTATACCGCCATCCGATTCCAGCGCCTTGACTTCCCGAGTGGCGTCGCCGGTCTCGCCCCTGATCGGGATTCGGCGCGGCCTGGCCTCCTCGGGCACTTCGCGTACCAGGCTGACGCTGAGCAGACCGTCACGGATATTCGCTCCGGTCACTCGCATGTGGTCCGCTAGGCGGAAGCTGCGCTCGAAGGTGCGGGTGGCGATGCCGCGGTGCAGGAACTCAACCCCGTCGCGCGCTTTTTCCTCCAGTCGGCCCCTGATGGTGAGCTGGTCGTTTTGCACGGTGACGCTGAGGTTTTCCTGATGAAAACCGGCCACGGCCATGGTGATGAAGTAGTCATCCTCTCCGTGTTTTTCGATGTTGTACGGGGGATAGCTGCCTGTACTTTCGTCGCTGTTGAGCACCGATTCAAACAGCTCGTTGAAGCGGTCGAAGCCGACGGAATTGCGCAGTAGTGGTGTGAGGGAGAGTGCGTTCACAATTGCCTCCTTCTTCAATAAGCAAGGTAACAATATGGGTCAGCTTTGGTGCGCCGGGCACCGGGATGTGGGCTCCCATTCGGGCCGCTCACGACTCCTGATATGGGAAATGAAGGAAAAAATTCAAGGGTGGGAGTTCGGCAAACTCGTCGAGAAATGTGCCGTCAAGCTGCCCCACAGGTTGCGGGGCAGTTTGTGTCGGGGCGATCAACCGGGACCGCGATCCAGTACCATCGGCACCACACTCGCCGCCAGCAGCATCCCCATGGTGATATTGAAGCGGCGCAGGTGTTTCGGTTCCGTCAGCATCCGCTTCAGGCCCACCCCGAACAGCAGCCAGACGACGATACAGGGGCCGCCGATGGCGACGAAGGTCAGCGCAATGCGCGCTATATCCATCCACATCTCGCCGCTGGGGCTGGTAAAGGCCGCCAGCGCGCCCACCGCCATGATCCAGCCCTTGGGGTTCACCCACTGGAAGGCCACCGCCTGCAGAAACGTAAAGGGCTTTTGCGTGCCGGCACTGCCCACTTCCCGCGTGCTGGCGATGACCCGGGCCAGGTACAGCAGGTAGGCGATACCCGCCCAGCGGATAATCTCGTGCAGCAGCGGGAACTGGCTGAACAGTGTGCCCAACCCCAGCCCAATGGCGACGATCATCGCCGGGAAGCCGAGGCAGATGCCCAGCAGGTGTGGCAGTGAACGGTTCACGCCGTAATTCAGCCCGGATGACATTATCATCAGGTTGTTCGGGCCCGGTGTGATACTGGTGGAGAAGGTGAATAACACTATGGGGAGCAGGGACTCTAACACTCTTGCCTCGGGGGTCCGGTAAAGCATCCGTGTTAAGATGCGGGCAAATTGATGGAATCACAAGTGCCAATGATCGACAGCCACTGCCATTTCGATTTCGATGCCTTCGATGCGGATCGGGCGCAGGTCTGGCAGCAGTGCCGCGACGCCGGTGTCGAGCGGATGATCATTCCCGGAGTCAGCAAGCCGCGCTGGCCGGCGCTGTTTGAACTGGTGAAAAAGGAGCCTGCCTGGTACGCGGCGGTGGGCCTGCACCCCTGGTGGGTGGCGGAATCGGAAGTGGAGCCGGCGCAGCTGCAAGGGGACCTGGCACAACAGATAGAGGCCAACCCCTGTGTGGCCATCGGCGAGTGCGGCCTGGATGGGGCCATAGTCACCCCGCTTGAAGAACAGGAGCCGCTGTTTCGCGCCCAGCTGGCGCTGGCGGAAGAGCTGCAACTGCCGCTGATCATTCACGCCTGCCGCTGCCACAATGAAATGCTGCGCCTGCTGAAGGAGTACCGACCCGCTCGCGGCGGCGTGATTCACGCCTTCAGTGGCAGTGAGGAGATAGCACGGGAGTACTGGAAACTGGGATTCTACCTGGGGGCCGGCGGCACCATCACCTATGAGCGTGCGGCCAAGACCCGCCGCGCCTTCGCCGCCCTGCCACTGGAAGCGATACTGCTGGAATCGGACGCACCGGACATGCCGATTCAGGGCCGCCAGGGGGAGCGCAACAGCCCGGCCTTTCTGCCGCTGATTGCCGAAGCGCTGGCCAGGCTGCGCGGCATGCCGGTCCAAGAAGTCGCCGCGCAGACGAGTCGCAATACCGAGATTCTGTTTTCCCTATGAGCTTTTCCGCAGAGGATTTCAAACGGCAGTTCCCCCTTTTCTCGCAGCCGGAAAACCGGGCCCTGGTCTACCTGGACAACGCCGCCACCACGCAGAAGCCGCAGTCGGTGATCGATGCGGTCTGCGATTTTTACCTGCGCAGCAATGCCAACACCCACAGGTCCAGTCACCGCCTCGCGCGCCGCGCGACCGAGATGGTCGAGCGGGTGCGCCGCCAGGCCGCGGATTTCCTGCACGCCGACAGCCCGCGGGAAGTCATCTTTTGCCGCGGCGCCACCGAGGCGCTCAACCTGCTCGCCAACAGCCTGTGCAGCGAGCTGAGCCCCGGCGACGAAATAGTGCTGTCCACCGCCGAGCACCACGCCAATATAGTGCCCTGGCAGATGATGGCGCAGCGCTACGACCTGGTCCTGCGCTATGTGCCCCACACCGCCGGAATACCGCAGTTCGACCGCCTGGATGAGGTGCTGGGCGAGCGCACCCGGATAGTCTCCCTGACCGGCGGCTCCAATGCGCTGGGCCTGCGCCCGAGCCTTGCGGATATCGCGCGGCAACTGAACGGCGCGCGCCAGCTGCACGGACAGGAACTGCGCTGGATTGTCGACGGCGCCCAGCTGGCGGCCCACGAGAGGGTGGACGTGCAGAAAATCGGCTGTGACTTCTTTGTCTGCTCCGCGCACAAGTTTTACGGTCCCAGCGGCATCGGCCTGTTGTACGGCCGCGAGTCGCTGTTGCAGTCCATGCCGCCCTGGCAGGGCGGCGGGGAGATGATCACCGAGGTGGATCTGTATTCGAGTACTTTTGCCGACCTGCCGCACAGATTCGAAGCGGGCACCTCGCCGCTGGCGGCGATCGTCGGGCTCGGTGCCGCGCTGGAATTTCTCGGCGAGCAGGACCGCAGCGCCCTGGCCGCGCACGAACAGCAATTGGTGCAGTGGCTGCACGACCAACTGGCGGATCTGCCCGGGCTGCGCCTGGTCAGCCAGCCACAGCACAACCTGGGCATAGTCGCCTTTGCGCCGGCGACCGGCAGCGCCGCGGACCTGGCGCACTGGCTGGATGAAAAGGATATCGCCGTGCGGGTCGGCCACCACTGCGCGCAGCCGCTGATCCGCGCCGCAGGCGAGACTGCCACGGTGCGCGCGTCGGTGGCCGGCTACACCACCCGGGAAGATGTGGCACTGTTCGTGCAGGCCCTGCGGGAATACCTGCCCGAGATGGAAGCACCGGCCGCCGCGCCGCCCCGCTCGGCCGGCTGGAGCGGCGACGATCTCTCCGCACTGCAACTGGAACGGCTCGCGGGCCAGCGCAACTGGCAGGACCGCTACCGCGAGCTGATGCGCTGGAGCAAGTCGATATCGGAAAAGCCGCAGATCCGCCGGCCGGAAAATCGGGTGCGCGGCTGCGAGTCGGACGCCTGGCTGGTGCACCGGGAAGAGGGCGGCCGCCACTACTTCGCACTGGACAGCGACAGCCGGGTGGTCAAGGGGCTGGGTGCGCTGCTGCTGTCCCAGGTGGACGGGCGCAGCGCGGAGGAAATCCGCGGGCTGGATCTGCCGCTGTTGTTTGCGGAACTGGGGCTGGAGAAACATCTGAGCGAATCGCGCAGCAACGGCTTCTACGCGCTGCTGCGCCAGGCCCTCGCCTTTGTCTCTTGAAGAGAGGCCTGGGCGGCCCCGCTGCCGGTGGCCGTTTGCTCAACAGGCTCATCGGACCCTTTTTCAGCCGCAGGCGCTTTTCACAAACGGCCCCCGGCATCGGGGCCTTCGCATTCGCATCTGGCCGCGGCATTCTTTCCCGAGTCCCGAGTCCCGAGTCCCGAGTCCCGAGTCCCGAGTCCCGAGTCCCGAGTCCCGAGTCCCGTAAATCAGCCTTTCTTCTGCAACAGCCGCTCTATGCCGCGGGACGCGGCCACGAAACCGAAGGCGCCTGTCACCATGCTGGCGGCGCCGAAGCCGCCGCTGCAGTCGAGTTTCACCCCGTCCTGCATGGCGCTCTTCTGCTGGCACACCTGGCCGTCCGGCTGCGGATAGACCATGGGTTCCGTGGAGTAGATGGCGTCCACGCCGAACTGGCGCTTGCGCGATTTCTGGAAGTTGTGGAAGCGATACAGGTGACTGCGCACCTTCGCCAGCATGGGGTCGTTGATGGTGCGGCCCAGGTCGGCGCTGTCGATCAGGCGCGGATCCCGCTTGCCGCCGGCGGAGCCGACGGTGACCAGGCGCAGCCTGCGCGCCTTGCAGTAGGCGATCAGGGCCGCCTTGACCCGCGCCGCGTCCATGGCGTCGATCACACAATCGATCGGGTGCCTGTCCGGGTCGAGCAGCTCGGCGAAGTTGTCCGCGGCGATAAACTCCTCCTCGGTGTGCACGCCGATTTCCGGATTGATCTGCCGCAGCCGCTCCGCCATGACCTCCACCTTGATGCGGCCGATGGTATCGACCAGGGCGTGGCTCTGGCGGTTGCTGTTGGTGATGCAGACATCGTCGAGGTCGATCAGGGTGATGCGGCCGACACCGCTCCTGGCCAGCGCCTCGGCGGTCCAGCTGCCCACGCCGCCGATGCCGATCACGACGAAGTGGGCCCGCTGTAGTATCGGCAGGGCCTCGTTGCCGTAGAGGCGGGCTATGCCGCCGAAGCGTTGCAGGTACTGGTCAGTCAGCATCTATCTCTTCCAAAAATCTCTCTCGCTCCCCGGTGTCCGGCAGCTTGCACTCGTCGCGCTTGCCGAACAGCCGGTAGCGGTTGCGCGCCACGGCGTCGTAGACGAAATCCCGCACCATTTGCGGCATCCAGCGCAACAGGGTCAGGTGGCGCCAGGGGCCGGGCAGATGTGCGGCAATGCGCAGCGCCGCCTCGCTCTTGTGGTAATCCCGGTACTCGCCTGTGTCGTCGCCCTTGTCTTCACCAGGGTCGCGCTCCAGCAGGATCATCGTCTCGTAGGTATCCTGCGGCAGTCCCAGCCGGGACAGCAGCTCCTGGCCGGCGGGGGATTGTACACGGCACAGGGTAAAAATGGCGTCCCTGTCCCGCTTCAGCACAAAGCGGCTCCAGCCGTTGCAGAGGTTGCACAGGCTGTCGAAGAGGATGATTTTGTCCGGCAGGGAGGTTGCTTTCTCCATCTCGTGCCCCGCTCCTATTGTCCGGGTCTGTTGTGTTAGAGCCTGTTTGAGACCTTCAAAAAAGTGGGCCTCCGTGCCGGAGCTGGGTGGGGCACCGCTTTCCGGGGCACGCCGTGCATCCATCCCCGGAGGCTTGTCGGCGAGGTCCCTCTCGCCAACGGTCCCGAAAAGCGGTGCCCCACCCAGCTCTGATGGCTTCTTGCGAGATTCCAAACAGATTCTTAGAAAGGCCAGGCCATATCCGCATTGACCGCCACCTTTTCAATCCGGCTCCAGTCGTTGCTGTCCGGCGCCACCCAGATCACCTTTTCCTGTTGCGGCAGGGCCAGGGCATCCAGCTGTGCCGCCGTGGCGGCGCCGTAGTCGACCCCCCAGAGTTCCCACAGTGGCCGCAGGTCGCGGCCGCTGAGGAAGCTGGACACTATCAGCATAAACTCGTTGCCGTTCAGGTCCGGCTTTTCGGCGAAGCTGCCCATGCCGAACCGGCTTTTCTGTGCGACCCAACTGCCCGCATCGAGATGGCTGAACTGCCGCTCGGCCAGGTACAGAAGGGTGTAGATATCCCAGCCCTGGCCAGACTCGCCGGTGATCTCGCGCCACAGCTGCGGCAGCTGGGCGTAGAAGGCCATGCGCTCGCCGTTGTCCGCGGCGTAGCTGCCGTCGGCCCAGATGGCGTCGTAGGCGACCCGATAGGCGTCCGCGCCGTCGGCGGCGCCGGCCTTCAGGGTGTCGAAGCTACTCCGGTAGGCGATGCGGTCGGCAGAGTTGTCCAGCGCCCGCTCGCCGAGCAGGCGCCAGTTCTTGTGCAGCGGGAAGAGGTTGCAGGAGACCTCGGTGCTGCGGTCGCCATGGATCTTCAGGCGTGCGCGCTGCAGGTTGTGCCCCAGTTCGTGGCTCTCGCCCCAACCGTAGGGGTCCAGCGGCCAGGACTGGTCGTAGGGGTTGCCGCTGCAGCCGGAGCCGCAATGGGCGAAACGATCCACGTTGATATGCTGCACGTCGGGCAGGCCGTGCACGGCGGGATCGCTGCAGTCCCAGCCCAGCGCATTGCAGCGCTGGGCCACCGCCGCCGCCAGTTGCACGCCGTCTCCCTGGAAGCCGGCCAGGGCGTAGGCGTCGCGCAGCACATATTCGAACAGGTCGTCCAGGAAGGCCCCGCTGTCGCCGCCGTAGCGGGAGTCGTTGATGGACTGGTTCATGCGCTCGCGCAGCGAGTGAATTTCGGCGAAGGGACTGCGGATTTCCGCCCAGCTCAGAGGGTTGCCTTGCAGCGCTGCGGCAAAGCTCTCCTGGTCCATGTCATCGGCGTATTGCAGGAAGGGCTGCTGCGCCACGCCGCGCAGGCTGAGTTCCACGGTCGCGGTTTCCGCGGCACTGTATTCCAGCTGCAGCGTACCGCCGTAGGGGGAGGTGATTGCGATCGTCTCCCCGGGCGCCAGCGGCATCGCCGGGCTGGCGAGAAAGCGCGGGCGCGAGTACTCGTCCCACAGGCGCGTGGAGCCGGTGCGCTGGGTGTTGATGCGGATGGCGGTGCCGGCGCTGCTGCTGTCATTGCGGGTGATTTCGACCCGCCGCCCGGGCGGAATATAGGCGCCGACGGCGGTGAAGTGATCGCCCCCCACCGCGAGGCTGATCTGCCGCTCGGCGACAGCCGCGTCGGTAAGCGGATCGCTGAAGCTGCCGAGATCCGGCTGCGCCGGCTGTATATCGCGCAGGTAGTGCACGCTGTAGTCGGAGAAGAGGGCGCGCATAAAGTCGATCTGCGCGACGGTTTCCTTGCGCATCGGGTAGGCGATGTCGCTGCGCCACAGGTCCCCGAGCAGCACCAGCAGCTTCAGCAGGCGTTGGCCGCGCTGTCGGAACAGCGACCGCCCCTGGCGGTCGAGGCTGTTCAACACGGCGCGCATCTCGGTCGCGCCGTCGAGCAGGGCAGTGTTCAGCGCGGTGTAGTCGTCGCAATCGCCGGCGGCCTCCGTCTCGCAGGCGTTCCAGTCCAGCGGGAAGCTCTGTGCCTTGAAATTCTGCAGGGCGGCCGCGATGGCATCCTGAGCCTGCATGGCGGCGAGCATGGCGTCGCTGTCGGGCCAGTCGAGGGTATCCTGAACGAAGTAGTTGCCCGGGTAGTCGCCGAGTGTCATACCGAGTTCGGCGACGATTGTGTGGCCCAGAGAGGAGGTGTCCCAGCCCCTGGTGTGGAGGTAGAGGACGCCGATACCCCGCTCGCGCGCGCTGTCGATCAGATACTCCAGTGCGGTCTCGTCGCCGCTGGCGGGCCTGTCGCTGACGATCAGCGCCCGGGCGCCGTCCAGGCAGCTGGGATCCAGTCCCGCCGGGCAGGAGATTACCTCAGTAGCGGGGAACTGCTGTGCCAACCATGTTTCCAGGTTGGCCGCGTCGATGCCCGCCAGGGCGATGCCGGCGGGCTTCGCCTCACCGGCTAGCCAGTGCAGAAGGCCGGTGGCGAAGGCATTCATGCCGCTGGCGCCCGTCTCACTGCGGAAGATCTCGAAACCGATGCCGGCGGCGCGAGCGCCGTCAATCTCCACCGCGGCGGCCAGGGAATGCCCCTGCGCGCTGCCGCGCAGTACAGTGACACCGTTGCCGAAGAGGGCGCTCACGAAGTGACTGCTGCGCGGAACCGGGTAGCTGAGCGCGCCGTCGATACCGAAACCGTCGATCAGCTGGCGCTGCAGCGCTTCCAGTCGGGCCACTTCGGCCAGCGCCTCGTCCAGCAGTGTTTCGGCCCTGTCGAGCCGGCTGCTGTCGCCGTCGATCAGCGCCTGTTCCAGGGGGGACAGGCCAGTAGTGTCTTCTGCGTCATCGCCGCTGCTGCCTTTTTCGTCGCTGTCACCGGCTTCGGTGTCGTCGCCAGAATCCGCCGTCTGGCCTGGACCGCTGTCCGGCTGTCCTTCGGCGACTGTGCTGCTGGAATCACTGCTGCCGCCTCCGCAGCCCTGCAGCAGTCCCAGCGCAAGAATGATCCCGACCATCAGCAACCGCATATCCGCTCCCCCTAAAAGTCCGATTTATTTTGGCGGCGGCATGATAGGTGCGGCGGCGGACTTTGTCCGGAACTGATACACGCTTGGGCAGGTTGCCGGGACCGGCGGAGACGAAAGAGGGGAGGGGGATTTCGGCGGCCGGAGCGGCCGCCGGGACTGATCAGTGCACGTGGCCGTGATCTATCTCTTCCGGAGTGGCTTCGCGCACGGAGACCACTTCGATGTCGAAGTGCAGCTCCACTCCGGCCAACGGGTGGTTGCCGTTGATGGTGACATTGTCGCCGTCGATATCGATGATCTCCACCTCGATCGGCTGGCCCTCGGTGCTCTGGGCGCGGAATGCCATGCCCACTTCCAGCTCTTCCACGCCGCCGAAGGCCTCGCGCGGCAGTGTCTGGATCAGTTCCGGGTTCTGCGGGCCATAGGCCTCTTCCGGCTGGATCACGGCGGTGAACTTGTCGCCGCTGGTCTTGTCGAGCATCTCCTTCTCCAGGCCGGGAATGATATTGCCCACACCCTGAAGGTACTTGAGCGGCTCGCCGCCGGCGGAGGAGTCGATGACCGTGCCTTCGGCATCTTTCAGGGTGTAGTGCATTTCCACTACGGAGTGGTTGGCAATCTTCATGAAATCTCTCTGGGAATGGAGGGTGAGTTGAGTAGCGCTCAGGGCTCGCGCGGGCATAACTTCTGCATTTGAACGCAGCTGCGCTCCCGGTGCGGCGAAGTTATGCCCGCGCGAGCCCTTCCGGATGCGGTAGCAAACGGGGGAAGGGCTGTGAGTGGCCCATTGTATTGAGCGGCCCGCCGCGTCGCAACCGGCGGGCCTGTCGGGGAGCTTAGCAGGCGATGGAGAGATCCGCCTCGCAGTTGTCGTAGAGACTGCCGGCGGTTTCCACCAGGTGGTTACTCAGCTGCCAGGAGAATCCCAGTTCCACCAGGCGCGCCCCTATATACTCCAGCAGCGCCTCGAACAGAGCTGGATTCAGGCCGCGGGCGAGGAAGCTGGCGCGGCTGCTGCGCACTGGCTCGGGCTGGGTGGAGAGGGCGTGGGTGAGGAATTGGGCCTGGCGGCTCTGCTGCTTCTGGTGGTCGCAGGCTTCGAAACTGGAGAGCTGGCGGCCTATGGCCTGGTAGAATTCGCCGACCGTTCGGTTGACAAACTGAGTGCCGCCAACCTGATCCAACAGGTTTGTCATATCGCTTCCCCCCGGCGAGAAGTTAACGCTGAGTAAATGGTTTTCCCGCGGAGCCAAAAAATGTCAGGTGGCAAAGGGATGCCCAGGCTCAATGGCGGTACCGCTTTATTGGGGGAGGAGCCTAAGGCATTACATTTGCCCTGCCAACGAAGTTTAAGAAAATTGTCATCTTGTTCGACGGGTTGTCATCGGCTGCCGGTTTCTCACTCCAGCGATCACTGGCGCCCCTTTTTTTAGGGCATTTTCTATCCCTTTTGTATCCAGCGGCTTAGCGTGTAAAGGCAAAGAAAAATATGACCGGGGATGGCGGGGCGCTCGCTGCCATACCGATTGGGCTTCGCCATAGCAGTTTGCGGGCTGCGCTTTTCTACCAACCTGTTAGACTCCCCGGTCGAACGGGTTTGTAATCACAATCGAGGCTAGCTATGGCGAGTATTTTCACCCAGATCATCAACGGCGACCTGCCCGGGCACTTTGTATGGCGCGACGACAAGGCCGTGGCCATCATGACCATAGCCCCGATCAAGCCCGGGCACTGCCTGGTGATTCCGGTACAGGAGGTGGATCACTGGGACGACGTGCCGGCGGATTTGGCCGCGCACCTGATGCAGGTGGCACAGAAGGTCGCCAAGGGCCTCAAGGCGGTTTACTCTCCCCGCCGGGTGGGGGTGATGATCGCGGGCCTGGAGGTTCCCCACACCCACCTGCACCTGATTCCGGTGGAGGCCCTGGCGGATTTCGACTTCTCCCTGCAGAAGCCGGCGGAAGCCGAGCAGCTGGCCGCGGAGGCGCAGAAGATACGCGGGGCCCTGAAGGAGATGGGCTGCGCCGAGGCGGATTGCGGCTAGGGCGCAGTTTTTTTGCTGCGGGTGCATCCGGAGGGCGCCCGGGCCCCGTCTATCAGGTAAATTGTAATTGAGTCGAGAGGATGCCCATGACCTTCAAACACCCCCTGCCCGCCCCCGTGGCGGCGTTGTTGCTGATCACTGCCGCATTCAGCGCAGTCGCCGAGGATATCACCAGCAGGCAATTCGATGTGTCCGGTTTCACCCGCATCGCTCTCAAGGGCAGCTCCCATCTGCAGGTGGTCCAGGGCGATAGCTTCGAAGTGTTGGCCAGCGGTCCTGCGGAGGCCATGCCCTACGCCAAGGCGGAGCTGCGCGGTGACACCCTGGAGCTGTCGGTGGAGGACGACAAGAAGAGCTGGTTCGGTGTGATCACGGTCAGCTCCGACCCCGAGGTTGAGTACCGGGTGACCCTGCCGGTGGTGGAGGCGATCAAGGTGACCGGTTCCGGCGAGGCGCTGGCGGGTACCCTGGAGAGCGAAATCCTGGAACTGCGGGTGACCGGCTCCGGTACCCTGCAGGTCGACAAGGTGGCGGCGGAAAAACTGTCCACCTCGGTGACCGGTTCCGGCGACCTGCTGGTGGACACCGCGCTGGCGGTGGACGGGGAGGCCTCGATTACCGGCTCCGGTGACCTGCGCCTGGACAACTTCGCCGGCGAGCACCTCGCCGCGAGTATCAAGGGCTCCGGCGACATGTTGGTGGGCGGCCGCGTGGCGGAGCTGCAGGTCAACCTGATGGGCTCCGGCGACTTTGTCGGCCGCAGCCTGCGCGCGGATAGCGCCGGCGGCTCGGTGATGGGCTCCGGCGACATAGTGATCCGCCGCCCGGCCAAGGACTCCTTCTCGGTGATGGGCTCCGGCGACATAGCCCTGGTGGACTGACTCGGTTCCACTGATGCCCCGGGGCGCGCCGGTTGCAAGGTCGGCGCGCTTTTCTATGCTCGATTCCCCGAGCTGTTATCCTTCCCCAAAACCCACACGGAATTGCAGATGAGTGACAGCGGGTCCAGGACCGATGCGGGGCGCAGCCGGCGGGTGAGGGACAGGCTGCGCCAGTGGCGCCGCGAGGCGCGGGACAAGTCCCACTGGGCCGCCGAGCGGCTGCTCGACCGCCGTGTCTGCGTCGGCATCACCGGCCTCAGTGGCGCCGGCAAATCCACCCTGCTGACCAGCCTGATCTACCAGCTGAGCCATCCGCACAAGGCGCAGCTGCCGGGTTTTGCGCCGGCGCTGAACGGCGACCTGCTGGGCGCGGAACTGAAGCCGGCGCTGGACTCCGGCCTGCCGGCTTTCGATTACGAGCAGTGCCTGGAGGCGCTGCTGGCGCAGCCGCCGCGCTGGCCCGAAAGCACCCGCGAGGTGTCGGCGATGGAGCTGCATATCCACCTGCGCCGGCGCCGCCGTCTGGCCGGCCCGAATACCAAGACCCTGATCCTGGAGCTGCGCGACTACCCTGGCGAGTGGTTGATGGACCTGCCGCTGCTGCAGATGGACTACCGCGACTGGTGCCGCCACCAGGCCCATATCATCGGCGCCGACGCCCGCGCCGGCCTGGCGCCGCGGCTGATGTCGCAGCTGGCCGCGCTGGAGCCCGGGGCCGATGCCGAGCCCGCGCGTCTCGACGCCCTCTGGTGCGACTACCGCCAGTTCCTGCTCGACTGTCGCGGCCGACGCAAGCTCTCTTACCTGCAACCGGGGCGGGCCCTGCTGGACGGGGAGAACTACGGCCTGCTGCCGCTACTGGACCTGCGCGGACACTCCGCCGAGTGGCTGGCGGGGTTGCCCGAGAAGAGCAACTACAAATACCTGGCGCGGCGTTATGGCGACTATGTGCGCGAACAGGTGGCCCCCTTCGTAGAGAGCCATTTCCGCCACCTGGACCGGCAGCTGGTGCTGGTGGACATGATCGGGACTCTCTTCGCCGGCGAGCAGGCCCTGGACGACATGCGCCTGGCCTTCGGCCAGATCGCCGACACCTTCCGCTATGGCCAGACAGGCCTGCTGCGCAAGCTGTGGCGCCCGCGGGTGGACCGGCTGCTGTTCGCCGCCACCAAGGTGGACCAGGTGCTGGCCGCGGACCACGACAATCTGCGCCAGCTGCTGGGCCAACAGCTGCAACAGGCCTTCGCCGGCGCGCGCCACCGCGGACTGCCCCTCTTCTGCGAGGCGATAGCGGCGGTGCGCTGTTCCAACGAGAGCCAGCGCAATGGCCGCCGCATGCTGGTAGGGCACGACCTGGAGGGGCGCTACCTGGGCTTCGAGAACGCGGAGATATTCGCCCACCTGCCCCGCGAGGGGGAGGACTGGCAGCACTACGCCGACGCCGCGCCGCCGCAACTGCGGCCACCGGCGGGCATGGCCGCCGGCCAGTGCATCCCGCATATCCGCGTCGACGCGCTGCTCAATTTGTTGCTGGGAGACAAAGTCTGATGGGCATCCCTATAAATCTACTGCGCGGGCGCCTGGCGGCGTCCGGCGGTGCTGGTGCGCCAGCCCGGTCGAATCCTCACGTACTGAAGTACGCTCCGGCGGCCGGCGCTCCGGTTGCTGCGCTCCGGCGGCCACCACCAGCCACACGCTCGCTACGATTTCTAGAGGTGCCCTGATGAACGGCGATAAAGAGAGGGCGCGCCGGCAGACGCGCATCGAACCCCTGGACGAGCCGGAGGCCCCCTCATCTCACCGGGACTCCACCCGCGTGGAATCCCTGGGCGGCGACGAGGAGGAACTGCCGCGCTCCATCACCACTGGGGAATCCCTGCCGGACAGGATCTCCTTTTCCGAACTGCGCCTGCCGCTGTTCCGCCTGAGGTTGTGGAAACCGGCGCTGCTGGCGGCGCTGGGACTGGCCGCCGGCGCTGTGGCCTGGGAGCTGCGCGACCTCTACACCTGGGCCGCGGACAGGCACTGGAGCCTGGGGCTGCTGGCCGGTGTCATCATCGCCGCCTTCTGTGCGACCATTATCAGCGCGGTTTGGGAGTATTTCCGCGCCGGGCAGCCACTGCGCAAGCTGCAGCAGACCCAGGAGATGGCGGTCGAGCTGCGCGACTGCCGCAGCCACGAGGAGGCGCAGCCGTTTCGCCGCCAGTTGCAGGAACATTTTGCCGGCAAGCCCCAGGGGGTGCTGCTGAGCCGCGTGCTCGATGAGGCGCCGGATTACTACGACAGCAGCGAACTGCTCCAGCACCTGGAGGTTACCTTCCTGGAGGCCCTGGACCAGGAAGCGATGCGCCGCATAGTGCGTCACGCCACGACCACCGGCGCCCTGGTCGGGCTCAGCCCCTTCGCCAGCGTCGATATCCTGGTGGCCCTGCGCCAGTCGCTGGGCATGATCGACGATGTCGCCCAGATCTATGGCGTACGCCCGTCGGTGGTGGTGCGCTGGCGGCTGTTCAAGAAGGTATTGACGCTGGTCGCCTACAGCGGCGCCAGCGAGTACGCGGTGAGCGAGCTTTGGCCGGAACTGGTGGGAGACAGTATGCTCAGCACCCTGTCCGCGCGCCTGGGGCAGGGAATGGGGGCCAGCCTGTTTATGGCGCGCATCGGCCTGGCCTCGATGCAGAGCTGCAGGCCGATACCCTTCGCCGAGAAACGGCGCCCGCGCCTGGCGGCCCTGACCCGGCGTATCGCCAGCAGCCTCAAGGAGCGCATGCTGGGCGACAATACCGCTGCCGGAATCGATATGGGGGCGGCGATGGGCTTTCGCCGCGATACGGCCGCGGAATACAAGCACAACAAGAAATAACCATTGTCACAGAACCGGAATGAACAAAATTTATTGCGATAACTGCGCTGGCGCTGGGCGTCTCCTGGCCGGCTGCCGCTTCCGCAGAAGTGATGAGCAGGTCGCCGGGCGAGTTTTCCATCAGACCGGAGCAGGAACCGGCGCGGGACAGCGGGGGACGGCTGGAAGGGAAAGGACAGGAAGGATAGACCAGAATAGGGGAGGCCAGCGGCAGGACAGGACCCGCCGCCGGTTGCCGGACCCCATTACTGGAACTGCTTCTTCATCAGCATGCGCGTGTGGTGCTGGTCCACCAGCTGGGCCAGGGTTTCGTAACGACCCTTGATAAAGGGGGTGGGGTTGTTGTTGCCGGCGTCGTCCGGATACTCGACACCCTGGCGGACGTGCTGCAATTCCCTGGCCAGTGCGTCTATGGCCTCGAAGATTTCCCGGGTGGTCTTGTCGCTGTAGAAGACATGGCCGTGGCCGCTGTCGAGCAGGTAGTCGTTGCACTCGTTGAGCCACTCCGAGCGCTGCTCGAGGAAGTGGATGGTGTTGCGAATGCCGCCCTTGTACTCGGGATTGAAATGTTCGTTGATGTACTTGCCCAGGCTGCGCATGCCGGAATCGACAAACTGTTCCACCAGGCTGTCACAGTATTTCGGAGTCAGGTATGAGGGGTGGGTTTTGGCACTGCTGATGCTACTGGCAAGCAGCAGGCAGATTAAACACAGAGCTCGCTGGATGGTAGTGGGAAGGGAGTCCATTTTTCTTGCCTACAGTTTTGTTGTTTTCGCTAAAGGCTACTTATATTTGTTAACGGCTTCTTGTTCTTTTCGTAAACCGGTTGGTTTTTGTGATAAGCATCACATGAATATCGAAAGCCCAAGTCTGTGTCAACGGGTATTAAGTATAAATTGTCAGCATTGTACCAATTGCTTTTTTATATTTCGCCGGCCCAGTGAAATTGATCGAAAGGTCGGCAGTTTGGTGAAATTTTTGACAGCCGCCGCGATCGATTGGCTGGCTGTAATTCGCGACTAGGAGTTGGTTTTGACCGAATACGAGTTTGATCTGTTTGTTATCGGCGCCGGTTCAGGCGGCGTTCGCGCCGCGCGCATGGCAGCTGCCGCCGGAATGCGCGTGGCGGTGGCGGAAGACCGCTACATGGGCGGCACCTGTGTCAATGTCGGCTGTGTGCCGAAAAAGCTGTTTGTCTATGCCAGCGGTTACAGCGA
Organism: Microbulbifer sp. SE14; assembly: GCF_059834885.1. Classification (NCBI taxonomy): domain Bacteria; kingdom Pseudomonadati; phylum Pseudomonadota; class Gammaproteobacteria; order Cellvibrionales; family Microbulbiferaceae; genus Microbulbifer; species Microbulbifer sp. SE14. The sequence continues at coordinate 44,890 of NZ_JCBAJA010000012.1, forward strand.
GGCGTTCGAGGATGCGGTTGCCTACGGCTGGCAAAACCGCGGGGCCGACTTCAACTGGCAGACACTGCGTGAAAACAATGCCAATGAAGTAGCGAGGTTGAACGGGATCTATCGCAATCTGTTGGCCAATGCCGGGGTAACGGTGATCGATGGGCGAGCGAGTATCGAAGATCCGCGCCGCGTAGACGTCAACGGGCGGAGTTATTCCGTCGAGCGCATCCTGGTGGCGACAGGCAGCTGGCCCTATGTGCCGGACTTCCCGGGGCGCGAGTATGTGATGACCTCAAACGAGGTGTTCTCCATGGCCGAGTTCCCGCGGCGCATACTGGTCGTCGGCGGCGGCTACATCGCCGTGGAGTTTGCCGGAATCTTTGCCGGCCTGGGGGCCGAGACCCATCTCTCCTACCGCCGCGACCTGTTTTTGCGGGGTTTTGACCGGGATGTGCGCAACTTCGTGCGCGACGAGATGGGCAAGAAGGGCGTGCAGCTGCACTTCAACCACCGCATCGAGGCGATCGAAAAGCGGGTCGATGGCAGCCTGCTGGTGCGCGCGGAGGACGGCTCCAGTCTGGAAGTGGACGCCGTGCTCTACGCCACCGGGCGTGTCGCCAACACCAGGGGGCTGGGACTGGAAAAACTGGGGGTGGTGCTGCACCGGGACGGCACCATTTCCGTGGACGACAATTTTCGCACCAATGTGCACTCCATCTACGCGCTTGGGGATGTCACCGGCGAGCCGCAACTGACACCGGTGGCCCTGGCGGAAGCCATGGCGCTGGTGAAGCATTGGCAGACCGGCAAGCTGGCGGAGATCGACTACAACAACATTCCCACCGCCGTTTTTTGCCAGCCGAATATCGGCACGGTGGGGCTCTCCGAGGAGGAGGCGCGGGACTCCGGTATCCCCGTGGTCATTTACAAGTCGGAGTTCCGGCCGATGAAGCACACGGTCAGCGGCCGCGACGAGCGCACCCTGATGAAGCTGGTGGTGGATTCCAGCAATGACAAGGTGGTGGGGGTACATATGGTGGGCCCCGATGCCGGGGAGATCATCCAGGGCATGGCGGTCGCGCTGAAGGCCGGCGCCACCAAGAAGACCTTTGACCAGACCATCGGCATTCACCCTACCGCGGCGGAGGAGTTCGTGACCATGCGCACACCGATGGCCTGAGCTGTCACTCCTGGTCGGCTGTAAGAGAGGCCAGGGCGGCCCTGCTGCCGGTGGCCATTTGGGAAAAAGCCTCATCGGCAAACATTTCCCAAATGACCTGCGGCACCAGAACCTTCGCGTCTGGCTCAGTTATCTTTCCCGAGTCCCCCCAAAAAAAAAGCGGTGCAGCTGCACCGCCTTTTTCAATTGTTTCGAGTTATTCCATCTCCGACTCCGTCGCACTGAGCGTCTGGTGGCGTTTCGCCTTGCGGCGCTCGCCGCGTTCCTTCAGGCAGCGCTCTGCGGATGCGAAGGCATCGTTCACTGCGCGATGGATGGATTCGTTTTCACTGCTGATGGTCACGGGGTTACCGCTGAGTGCGAGTTCGACGGAAGCCTTGAATTGCTTGCCTTTGCTCTTGTGCTGGTGGGGGGCTTCGAGAACTACGCGGCTCCGTATGATGTCGCCACAATAACGTTCCAGTTTATGTAACTTCTTCGATACCGTGGTGGCCAGGGCGGCCGACTTGTCGATATCGCGGAACACAATGTTATCGTTAGGCGCAGATTTCATGGGCAAATACCTCCGGTTAAAAGAAACCATGCAGGCCGCGTGTGCGGTTTGCTGAAAGAAAGGTAGGGCGCCCTTGAGGGAGTAGCCGGAGCTGCCTGTGGAGGCCGAATACCGGGAACGCAACCAATATTTGCTGACTGAACAGCTGAGGGTGTTTTACGTCCGGGTCGGATTTCCACTGAGTCCAAAGATCTTCTCCCTGTTACCCATAATGCTTGCGTACAGAAAAAAATCAAGCGTTGTGAAGGTAAAAATGTCACAAAAAATTCGCGTAACTGTTTTTACCGTGAAATAAGACGCAACCGTTTGTAACCATCCGCCGACCGTGAATGGTCACTCGCCGTGCAGTCATTGCCCGGGGGTGGGTGGCTGCGTAGAATTGCCATCTCGCGCGGCGGTTTCGCACGAAACTGTATAAAAATTGATCTCCGCGCGATTATTCTATGGATGTCAAAAAACCGAGCAATGGGTTCTTTACTATGGCGGTAACGCGGTACTGCTCGCTCCTGATAGCGGGCCTTGTAGTTTTTGGGGGAGCGTCTGCTGTGGCGCAGACACAGGCGTCCCTGACGGCGGAGAAGAATCGACTGGCGCGTATGGAGCAGTCGCTGGAAAACCGGATGGTGGAAGTCGAGGATATCGAAAACGAACTACTCTCCTACGAATACAAGCTGGAGCGCGCCAAGGAATCCCTGGACCAGGCCCGCCAGAACTACGAGGAGAGCCGCCGCGAGCTGCAGCAGGCGGAGCTGGCGCATCGGCAGCGGGCCAACTCGGAGACGGAGCGGGCGCTGGTCAAGGCCAAGCACGGTTTTGCCATGGCGGAGCGCGGTGTGGACAGCCGCAGCCGCCGGGTGGAGTTTATCCAGACAAACTACGATGAACTCCAGGCGCAGCTGGACGCGGGGCAGAAGGCGGTCTCACAGACCAAGGGACGCATATCCGCCCAGCAGGAGAAGGTTGAGCAGATGGTCGGCGCCATGCTGGCCAAGGCGGAGGCCGCGCAGCGCACTGCGGCTGCGGCCCGCAAGGTCGCCCCGGTGAGCAAGCCGCAGCTGCCGGCACCGACAGTGGCTGCAGTGGAGGCAGCGCCCGAAGAGAAGGCTCCGGAAGCCGCTCCGGAGGCGGTGCGGGAAGTGGATCCGGAGCTGCTGGACTACGTGAAGCGCGAGCGCGCCCGCCTGGACAAACTGTTGGCGGACGGCGGGGAGGGCAAGCATACCTTCCGCAGCCTGGAGTTGAATCCCTCCCACGGCGATGCCATTTCATTCGAGTTCCTCGGCCACAACCAGTACCGGCTGGTAGCGACGGTGGAGGCGGGGCGCCAGACCTACAAGATCAATACCTGGAAGTTCCGCCGCACCATCCCCGCGGACGACGACGGCGAGCGCTACGTGTTCATCTTTGACGGACGGCGCCTGTCCCGGCCGCGTCTGGTGATGTATCCGGAATATGTGCTGTCGCACCTGGACTGATCTGTTCGGAAAGGCCCGCTCGCAGCGGGCCTTTTCATTGCTGCTCGCCTTTGAAAGCGGCCTCGAACAATGGCAGGTACTGGCTGCCGCCCGGTGCCGGGCGGCTCTGGTAGAGGATTATGTTGTCCACCGACAGGGTGTGATCCAGCATCGCCGGCTCCAGCCGTGCGAAGCCGCTCCTGTTGCGGGCCAGGGTGATATGGGGGCGGTAGGCCGCGCCCTCTGGCTTCATGCCCAGCTCCGCCATTAACTGCCGGCACTGCTCGTGCAGCCTGTCCAGCTTCGGGTTGGTCAGCAGTTCCGCCGCCAGCAGAGGTGCGCGCCGCCGGGGGAAGGGTCCCAGGGAAACGATGCGGCCGCTACAGGCGGGCAGGTTGGCGGCAATCCGCGCCAGCCTCTCTTCGATCGCCGGGATCAGCCGGCCGGGCGTCTCCCCGAGGAAGGCCAGGGTCAGGTGCCGGTTTGCATGGCTGGTCCAGCGCGTCCGGTCGCGTATGTCTGAACCCAGTTGTTGCTTGCACTGGTTGACCAGCCCGTCGAGGAACTGCTGAGTGCGCTTGTCCGGGCGCACGCCGATAAACAGTCGTGAGACATTCTCTTCCACGTCCCTTTGTCTGGTCTGCATAAATTTTTTCTTCCGCCTCTTGAAACCCCGTCCCGAACCCCTATCTCCCAGTTACGGGGGCAGGCTCTGAACAGAGATGCCTCCCCAACCGCCCGGTCTAGCGACGGGCAAACCTTAAATATTGCTCTGAATTGAGGATATGATAATGCGTAATCTCGATTTTACCCCCCTGTACCGCTCCGCAATCGGCTTCGACCGCATGGCCAGCCTGCTGGATGCGATGACCACCAGCGAGCAGAAGCAGCCCAGCTATCCGCCCTACGACATAGAGCTGACCGGCGAGGACAGCTACCGCATCACCATGGCGGTGGCGGGCTTCGAACAGTCCGAACTGGATATCCAGGTGGAGCAGAACCGCCTGACAGTGAGTGGCAAAAAGCCGGAAGACCAGCAGCAGCGCAATTATTTGCACCGCGGTATTGCGGCGCGCAATTTCGAGCGCCGTTTCCAGTTGGCGGACCACGTAAAGGTGACGGATGCCAAGCTCGCCAACGGCCTGCTGCACATAGAACTGGTGCGCGAAATCCCGGAAGCGATGAAGCCGCGCAAAATTGAAATTACCGCGGGCAACCTGTTGCAACACGCGGATGAGGACAACAAGTCCGAAACCGCAGCAGCCTGATTTGTCCAGTAGTTGTCCACTGTGCCGCCATTCGGCGGCACAGCCTTATCACCGCGATAAATTTCGCAGTTATTACCAGTGTGCTCACTGCGCGCTGGTATTCGTGCCGCCCGAATTTCATCTCTCCCCCACGGAAGAGCGGGCCTATTACGATCTCCACGAGAATTCCCTGCAGGACGAAGGCTATCGCCGTTTCCTGAGCCGTTGCGCAAACCCGCTGCTGAAAGAACTGCAGCCCGGCAGCGAGGGGTTGGATTTCGGCTGTGGCCCGGCGCCGCTGCTGGCGCAGCTGCTGGTAGAGGCGGGGCACCGGGTGGCGCTGTACGACGCTCTCTACTTGCGCGATGCCGGTGCGATGGAGCGGGAGTACGACTTTGTTGTATCCACCGAAGTGGTCGAACATCTCGCCGCTCCGGGTGAGGAATTGCAGCAATTGTGGGAGCGTCTGCGCCCCGGTGGTCTGCTGGCACTGATGACCAAACTGGTTGTTTCGCCGGAGCGTTTCGCCAACTGGCACTATATCCGCGATCCCACCCATATCTGTTTTTTCAGTGCGAAGACTTTCCGCTGGCTGGCGGATCGTCTTTCTGCGGAGCTGCAGTTTGCCGACAGCGATGTGGTTTTCTTAAGGAAGAAATAATGGTTGGCATGTAAAGATGGGCACCCTTTGCCCATCCTACAATTTTGTCCGTATTCCGCATCAGGTGTTCACCCGAAACAGCTTCGCCCGCACCGTAGTCCGATACTCACTCGGCGTAGTCGACAGAAACTTCTTGAACAGTGCAGTAAAGTGGCCCATATCCTGGTAGCCCACTTTCTCCGCGATCTCGTTCACCGAGAGGTTGCTCGACTGTAGCAGCTCCCGCGCCATGTCCACGCGCACATTCTGCAGATACTGCAGCGGCGTCTGGCCGGTGGCCAGTTTGAAGCGGCGGTTGAAGGAGCGCACGCTCATGTCGAAGTGGCTGGCCACTTCACTCAGGCGAATCTCTTCGCTGCAGTGTTCCTTCAGCCAGGTCTGCGCCTGGACTATCTCCTCGTCCGGGTGCAGGTGTACCGCGCCCTCCGAATAGGCGATTTCCTCGAAGGGGCGCCGTATCTCGTGGGAGAAGTTGCGCTCCACATGGCTGGCGACGGCAGAGCTGTATAGCTGGCGGATCAGGTAGACGGTGACATCCGCCAGGGCGTTGACACTGGCGGCGCAGAACAGCTTGTCCGCTTGAGTGATGAAGTACTGGCGCTTTAGCTTGACCTGCGGATAGTCGGCGGCGAAGCGCTCGAAATAGTGCCAATGGGTGGTGGCGGGCTTGCCGTCCAGCAGGCCGGCCTCGGCGAGGAAGCAGACCCCGGTGCCCACGGCGCTGATGGCTGCGCCGGCCTCGGCCTGCCGGCGCAGCCACTGCAGTAGCTTGCCGCTGCGCTTTAGTGCAGGGCGCGGATTGCGCCAGAGGGCGGGGATGTAGATGAGGTCGCTGTCCGGCGCGTCCGCAAGTGAGACGTCCGGTGTGAAGGAAAATCCGGAGCGGGTGCTGACCGGGACCCCGTCCAGGCTCGCGGTAATCAGGTGCATCGGGCTGGAATCGCCCTCGACGCGGGCGCGGCTCTCGGCGCCGCGGAGCATTTCCAGTGGCAACACGGTACCGGTCGCCAGCATCTGGTCTATCAGTAGAAAGGTGACTGTTCGCATTGCATCTCGTTTCGCAGGCCGCTCAGGCGCCTATACCCAAAAGCGGCATCTATGGCCAAAAGCTCAATTTTGCTGGCCAGTATGCCCATAACCAGGCCGAATCGCCACCCCCTACACTGACCGCCGTTCGGAATAGTTAATTTCTCAGCGTTTTGCTGGAGGTCAGGATGCAGCGCCTTCCCGTAATCACCGCTTTCGGCGGCTTCAACCCCGCCGGTCGCAGTTCTTTCCACCGCGGCTACCGCCGCCTGGTGCTGGACAAGCTCGGCGCCGCGGAGCGCGCCGACACCCTGTCCGACCTGGCGGCGCTGATGGGGCTGCGCACCGGTGCGGAAGTGGATGGGCCGCTGGATGCGGCACTGGAGCGGCAGGTGCTGGACGGCACCCTGGTGCGGGAGCTGGAAAAGCGCTTCTACGATTACCGCCACTGCCACTTCCACCAGCCGGCGGAACTGAGCAGCCCCGACGGCTTCACCTTTGAGATGTCCGCGCGCCAGCTGCCGGAGCCGCTGCCGGAAGACTGGCAGGTGGAGTCTCTCGGTGACGGCCGCGTGCGCGTGCGCGCCGGCGGCCTGTCGGTGATGCTGGACAGCTACCGCGAGATCCCGGTGGCCTCCGCCGGCCAGCTGCCGACCGGCTTCGAGCCGGGGGAGCAGTACAACTCCCGCTTCCACCCCCGCGGCCTTCAGTTGGCGATTATGGGCGCCTCCGATGCGGTGCAATCCCTGGGTATCGACTGGGATACTGTGGTGGCTGCTGCCGGCCCCGACAGGATCTCCGTCTACGCCAGCTCGGCCATGAGCCAGTTGGACCCCTACGGCAACGGCGGCCTGCTGCAGTCGCGCCTGCGCGGCAACCGGGTCAGCTCCAAGCAGCTGGCGCTGGGCCTGACCAGCATGCCGGCGGACTTCGTCAATGCCTATGTGCTGGGCAGCGTCGGCACCACAGGCGCCGTGGCCGGTGCCTGCGCGACCTATCTGTACAACCTGCGTTCGGCGGTGGAGGATATCCGCGGCGGCCGCGCCCGCGTCGCCGTGGTCGGTGCCGCCGAGGCGCCGCTGGTGCCGGAGGTGGTCGACGGCTACACCACCATGGGGGCGCTGGCGAATATCGACGGCCTGCGCAAGATCTTTCCCGGTGAAGTCGACTACCGCCGCGCCAGCCGGCCCTTCGGCGAGAACTGCGGTTTCACACTGGGCGAGGGCAGCCAGTGGGCGATCCTGATGGACGACGCCCTGGCGCTGGAGCTGGGCGCGACCATTCACGGCGCCGTGGCCAATGTGTTCGTCAATGCGGACGGCACCAAGAAGTCCATCTCCGCGCCGGGGCCGGGCAACTACCTGACCGTGGCCCGCGCCATGGCCGAGACCCGCGCCATCGTCGGCGACGAGAGCCTGCGCCGGCGCAGCTTTGTGCAGGCGCACGGTTCCAGCACGCCGCAGAACCGGGTGACCGAATCGGCGATTTTCGACCGGCTGGCGGGCGCCTTCGGCATCGAGAACTGGCCGGTGTGCGCGGTCAAGGCCTACCTGGGCCACACTGTGGCCGCGGCCAGCGGCGACCAGCTGATTACCAGCCTGGGTATCTTCGATCGCGGTATCCTGCCGGGCATCACCACCATCGACCGGGTGGCGGACGACGTGAGTTGCGAGCACCTGGATATTTCCCTGCAACACGCGGAGCGCGATCCGGAGTCCCTGGACGTCGCCTTCCTGAACTCCAAGGGCTTTGGCGGCAACAACGCCACCGCCAGTGTGTTGGCGCCGCACTTGGTACGGCGTATGCTGGCCAGGCGTCACGGCGAAAAGGCGATGGGCGACTACCGCAAGCGCAACGAGGCGGTCAGCGAGCAGTCCCTGACCTACGACGCCCGCGCCAGCCGCGGCGATCTCAACGCCATCTACCGCTTCGGCGAGGGGTTGGTGGATGAGAGTCGGATAGAGATGTCCACCGGGCAGGTGACGTTGCCGGGAATTCCCCCGGTCGAGCTGCCCAGCGTCAATCCGTTTGACGATATGGTCTGAGGGGTGGTCAGTGGTTGGTGGTCAGTGACCGCCGATTTGCGGCAAACTAACCACTCATCACTCACCACTGATCACTATGAAAACGGATTCGGTTATTCAGTCGCCGGAAGCCAGGGGCAGTGACGATATCGGCGCGCGGCTCAAGGCGGTGCGCAAGATGCACGGCCTCTCCCAGCGCGAACTGGCCAAGCGCGCCGGCGTGACCAATGCCACCATTTCCCTGATAGAGCAGGGGCGCGTCAGCCCCTCGATCGGCTCCCTGAAGAAGGTCCTGGATGGCATCCCCATGTCCCTGGCCGAGTTCTTCACCCTGCAGTTCGACGACAATCCCCAGGTTTTCTTTCGCGCCGACGAGATGCCCAATGTCGGTACCGGCCCCATCCAGTACCGGTTGCTGGGGGCCAGCAACAGCAAACGCGACATGTCCATCCTCTACGAGGTCTATCCGCCGGGCCAGGACACCGGCCCCGAGCTGCTCAGCCATGAAGGCGAGGAGGGCGGCATTGTGGTGGCCGGTCGGCTGGAGGTGACCGTGGGTGCCGAGGTGGCCGTTCTGGGGCCGGGTGACGGATACTATTTCAACAGCCGGCGGCCACACCGTTTTCGCAATCCCGGTGACTGCGATTGCATACTGGTCAGCGCGAACTCTCCACCCAGTGTCTAAAAAGGGCCTGCCGGCATCTGAATTCTTCCCGCCATCCGCAAGATCAGAAGCAGGCAGCGCCAGCGGGGTAATCTGCCGGCGCGATCGCATATAGACTTGTCGGGTCTACTCTCCGCTGGGCCGCGGCGCTCGGGACCGGCTGGATGCCTGGTCAATTTCTGAACTTCGGCACTCGTTCCCCGGGCTGTGGTGCCATCCAATTTGTAAGAAATGGTATTCAAACAATCGTTTGAATCTGGCTATACTAACCCTGATAATACGGCTGGCTGACCGCAGTGGGTCTTTGCGTCATCGCTGAGGCGGTGCGCGCGATCCGCGGTCGCAGAACAAATCCGACCCCGGGCCAAGGTTTCAGGCCCCGAATAAAAGAGGTCATTCAATGTTATTTAGTGGCAAAGCGCTAAGCGTGCAGATGCTGGACAACGGCATCGCCGAGCTCAATTTCGACCTGCAGGGCGAATCCGTCAACAAGTTCAATCGCCAGACGGTTTCAGAATTCTCCGAGGCGCTGGACGCCATAGAGGCGGCAGACGGCGTAAAGGGCGTGCTGCTGACCAGCGGCAAGGGCGTGTTTATTGTCGGAGCCGACATCACCGAATTCGGCGGCGCCTTCTCCGCGGGCCCGGAGGGCATCGCGGAACTGATGGACAAGAACAACGAGAATATCAACCGCCTGGAAGACCTGCCGGTACCCAGCGTCGTCGCCATCAACGGCTATGCACTGGGCGGTGGTTTCGAGGTCTGCCTCGGCTGCGACTACCGCGTGATGAGCGACCAGGCCAAAGTGGGCCTGCCGGAGGTGAAGCTGGGCCTGATTCCCGGCTGGGGCGGCACAGTGCGCCTGCCGCGCCTCGTGGGTGTGGATGTGGCCGCGGAGTGGATCGCCGCCGGCAAGGAACAGAAGCCGGATGCGGCCCTGACCGCACACGCAGTGGACGCGGTGGTGCCCGCGGACAAACTGAAAGACGCCGCGCTTAAACTGCTCGGTCGCGCCATCGACGGCGAGCTGGACTACAAGTCCCGCCGCGAAATCAAGAAATCCCCGATCCCCCTGAACGACACCGAAGCACTGATGGCCTTCTTTACCACCAAGGCGTTTGTCGGCGCGCAGGCGGGCAAGAATTACCCGTCTCCGGTTGCCGCGGTGACCTCGATCGAGCAGGGATACAAGGTAGACCGCGACGAGGCGCTGAAGATCGAGCAACAGCAATTCATCTTCTGTGCGCAGACTGACACCGCCAAGTCCCTGGTGGGCCTGTTCCTGAACGACCAGAAGATCAGCAAGGTGGCCAAGGGCTGGGAAAAGAAGGCCGACAAGAAAATTGAGCGCGCCGCGGTTTTGGGCGCGGGCATCATGGGCGGCGGCATCGCCTACCAGTCCGCCTACAAGGGCACGCCGATCAAGATGAAGGATATCGACCAGAAGGGGATCGACCTGGGCCTCAAGGAGGCCAACAAGCTGCTGTCCAAGCTGGTCGAACGCGGCCGTATGACCGCCGAAAAAATGGGTGAAACCCTGAACCGCATAGAGCCCACCCTGAGCTACGACGGCTTTGACGACGTCGATGTCGTGGTCGAGGCGGTGGTGGAAAACCCCAAGGTGAAGCACGCAGTGCTGAAAGAGGTGGAAACCAAGGTGAGCGAGGACACCGTCATCGCTTCCAACACCTCCACTATTTCCATCGATTCCCTGGCCGAGCCGCTGGCGCGCCCGGAAAACTTCCTCGGTATGCACTTCTTCAACCCGGTGCACAAAATGCCGCTGGTGGAAGTGATCCGTGGTGAGAAGACATCCGAAAATGCCATCGCCCGTGTGGTGGCCTACGCGAACAAGATGGGCAAGAAGGCCATCGTGGTGCGCGACTGCCCCGGATTCCTGGTCAACCGGGTGCTCTTCCCTTACTTCGCCGGCTTCGCCATGCTGGTGCGTGACGGTGCCGACTTCCAGCAGATCGACAAGGTCATGGAACGCTGGGGCTGGCCGATGGGACCGGCCTACCTGATGGATGTGGTGGGCATCGACACCGGCGTGCACGCGGAAAAAGTCATGGCGGAAGGTTTCCCGGATCGCATGGGTAAATCCTTCAAGGCTGCTTCCGATGTCATGTACGAAGCCGAGCGCTACGGCCAGAAAAATGGCAAGGGCTTCTACAACTACGAAGAGGACAGGAAGGGCAAACCCAAGAAAGTGGTTGCCGAGGAGTCCTATGAACTGCTCAAGCCCCACGTTGCCGAGCGCCGCGAATTCGAAGATATCGAAATCATCGAGCGTATGATGGTACCCATGGCCACCGAGTTGGCCCGCTGCCTGGAGGAGGGCATTGTCGAGTCTCCCGCTGAGGCCGACATGGCGCTGATTTACGGCATCGGCTTCCCGCCCTTCCGCGGCGGCATCTTCGCCTGGCTGGACAATATGGGAATGAAGACCTTTGTAGAAATCGCCGATAAATACGCCGACCTGGGCGAGTTGTACAAGCCCACCGAGCGCATGCGTGAAATGGCCGCCAGCGGCGAGACCTACTACGAAACCAACTGATAGCTCCCTGTAGGAGCGGCCGGCGGCCGCGGTCGGTGCAGGCTACTGACAAAGACCGATCGCGGCCACCGGCCGATCCTACGGCAAGATTGGAGATTGAAAATGAGTTTGAATCCTAGAGATGCCGTAATCGTCGACTACGCGCGCACGGCCATGGGTCGTTCCAAGAACGGCGTCTACCGCAATGTGCGAGCCGACGATATGTCCGCGGAACTGCTGAAGAAGTTCCTGCAGCGCAACGACAAGCTGGATCCGGCCGAGATCGATGACCTGATCTGGGGTTGCGTGATGCAGCGCGACGAGCAGGGCTTCAACGTGGCCCGCTTTATCCTGCTGCGCGCCGGCCTGCCGCACACCATTCCGGCACAGACCGTCAACCGCCTGTGCGGTTCCTCCATGTCCGCGCTGCACACCGCCGCCGCCAATATCCGCGCCGGCCTGGGCGACGTCTATGTCGTGGGTGGTGTCGAGCATATGGGTCACCTGAACATGATGGAGCACGTCAGCCCCAACCCGATGCTGGGTCGCCACATGGCCAAGGCCGCCGGCTCCATGGGCATGACCGCCGAATACCTGGCGATGATGCACGGCATCCAGCGCCAGCAGATGGACGAGTTCGGTGCCCGCTCGCACCAGCGCGCCGCGGCGGCCACCAAAGATGGAAAATTCAACCGGGAGATCATCGCGATCGAGGGTCACGACGACGACGGCGTGCCCTTCCTGGTGGAATCCGACCAGACCATTCGCCCGGACACCACCGTCGAGGGCCTGGCGCAATTGAAGCCGGCCTTCGACCCCAAGCACGGCCAGGTCACCGCCGGCACCTCCTCGCAGATCACCGACGGCGCCTCAGTGATGCTGATCATGTCCGCCGAGCGCGCCCAGTCCCTGGGCCTGACGCCCATCGCCAAGGTGCGGGAGATGGCGCTGGCCGGCGTGGACCCGTCCATCATGGGTTACGGTCCCGTGCCCTCCACCCAGAAGGCGCTGAAGCGCACCGGTCTCAGTATCGACGACATCGATAAGGTGGAGTTGAACGAGGCCTTCGCTGCCCAGGCGCTGCCGGTGCTGAAGGATCTGCAGTTACTGGACAAGATGGACGAGAAGGTGAACCTCTACGGCGGCGCCATCGCCCTGGGTCACCCCTTCGGCTGTTCCGGCGTGCGTATCACCGGCACCCTGTTGTCGGTGATGCAGAACGAGGGTGGTGACCTGGGTGTCTCCACCATGTGTATCGGTCTGGGACAGGGCATCACCACCATCGTCGAGAGGGTGTAACCTGACTCGGGACTCGGGACTCGGGACTCGGGACTCGGGACTCGGGACTCGGGACTCGGGACTCGGGACTCGGGACTCGGGAAGAGGGCGCCTTCGGGCGCCTTTTACTTTTGTGCGGTAATGCTAGGGCTCGTTTAAGCATGCTGGGGCATGATGCGAAGGTCCTGCTGCCGGAGGGTTGGTTGCGGGACTGGCAGCGAGAGGGATCTCGCTGCCAGGCCTACAGGGATGTATTTAGGGGGGGCGCCTAGCCCGTGTCCCGCAACCAACCCTCCGGCAGCAGGGCCGCCACTGCGTTTTGCTTACCGCCACCCAGCGGGCTGTGGGGCCGTTGAGCCCGTATCCACTGGGCATTTTGTTGAAGCCCTTAGGCGCCTGTGGCACAATCTGCTCCCCTCGTCGCCGGGACCCGATGTTTTTGCGCTAAATTGCAGGAATATCAATAAGTTAGCGACGAAGTGGATTTCGGGGACGTGGTGGAATTGGTAGACACGCCAGATTTAGGTTCTGGTGCCGCAAGGTGTGGGAGTTCAAGTCTCCCCGTCCCCACCAAACCAAGGATTCCGCAGCCCGCACCTGCCCTTTGTGAGGCAAGGTACGGGCTGCTTGTATTTGGCGTCGGTCGGGAATTGCTCGGCAATGCCGATGGTGGTGCCAGTAGACGGTTGGCCGGTAGAGTCCCGGCGGCCAGGAAAGCGTTGGCGCTGCGGCGCGCTGGCAACAATAGAAGAGTCTAAAGCGCTGCGGCGCGAGTACAGAAAGTCTCACGAGGATTAACATGCAGGTTTCCATCGAAACAACTTCCGGCCTGGAGCGTCGTTTAACGGTTAATTTGCCGGCGGAAATCGTCGATAAGGAAGTGGACAAGCGCCTTCAGCAGGCCGCCAAGAGCGTCCGTGTAAACGGCTTCCGCAAGGGCAAGGTGCCGCTGAAAGTTGTTCGCCAGCGCTACGGTGCCGGCGTTCGCCAGGAAGTGCTGGGCGAAGTGATGAGCCGCTCCTTCTACGAGGCAGTACAGAAAGAGCAGGTCAAACCCGCCGGCCAGCCGAGCATCGAGGCCAAGCAGACCGCGCCCGGCGAGAACCTGGAATACGTCGCCACTTTCGAGGTGTACCCGGAAGTCGAGCTGGCCGACCTGGCGGAAGTCAGCGTCGAGCGCCCGGTTGCCGAAGTGACCGACAAAGACGTCGACAACATGATCGACGTGCTGCGCAAGCAGCAGCAGGACTGGAAAGACACCAAGCGCAAGGCGCAGAAGGGCGACCGGGTGACCATCGACTTCGTCGGCCGCAAGGACGGTGAAGAGTTCGAGGGCGGCAAGGCTGAAGGCCACAAGCTGGTGCTGGGCTCCGGCCAGATGATCCCGGGCTTCGAGGACGGCATCATCGGCATGAAGCCGGGCGAAGAGAAAGACATCGAAGTGACCTTCCCGGAAGACTACCAGGCGGAAGAGCTGCGCGGCGCCGAGGTGACTTTCAACATCAAGGTCACCGCCTCCGAGAAGCCCGAACTGCCGGAACTGAACGAAGAATTCTTCCAGACCTACGGGGTGGAAGAGGGCGGCGAAGAGAAGTTCCGCGAGGAAGTGCGCAGCAATATGCAGCGCGAGTTGAAAAATGCAGCGCTGAACAAGGTCAAGACCCAGGTCATGGACCAACTGTTCGAGAAGCACCAGGTGGAACTGCCCGCGGCACTGGTGGCCGGTGAGGTTCGCGCCCTGCGCGGCCAGATGGTGCAGCAGTTCGGTGGCCAGATCAAAATGGAAGACGCGGAAAGAATGCTGCCGGACACCATGTTCGAAGACCAGGCCAAGCGCCGTGTAGTGTTGGGCCTGGTGGTTGGCGAGATCGTCAAGCAGAACAAGATTTCCGTGGATGCCGACCGGGTCAAGACCAAGGTCGAGGAGCTGGCCTCCACCTACCAGCAGCCGGAAGAAGTGGTTGAGTACTACTACAACAACCGCGAACTGCTGTCCGGTGTCGAGTCTGTGGTTCTGGAAGACCAGGTTGTGGACTTCGTCCTCGAGGCCGCCAAGGTCAAGGAAGTGAAGAGCAGCTACGACGACGTCATCAAGCCCCAGAAGCAGGCTTAACCCGAGCGGTTAATCCTGTTGGGTGGCGGCCGCGATCCCGCGGTCGCCTTCCCCCTCCTTCCCCTATTTTTTGCCGGCTGGCTTTCTCACGTCCGACCGGTTAAGCTCAGAAAGACCGAATTTCCAGCCTCTGGCGCCATTGCCCGCCGGTTGGTTTGCCTATCACGCCACAAGAAGGAAGCTACGGTATCTATGGCACGTTTTGACTATCCTCAGTCCTCGATCGACCCGAAAGCCACCGGCCTGATTCCCATGGTGGTGGAGCAGACTGCCAGGGGCGAACGCTCTTTCGATATTTACTCGCGCCTGCTGAAGGAGCGGGTGATCTTCCTGGTGGGGCCCGTGGAAGACCATATGGCCAACCTGGTGGTGGCCCAGCTGCTGTTCCTGGAAGCAGAAAACCCGGACAAAGACATCCACCTGTACATCAATTCCCCGGGTGGCTCAGTGACTGCCGGCATGTCCATCTATGACACCATGCAGTTCATCAAGCCCGATGTCAGCACCATGTGTATCGGCCAGGCCTGCAGCATGGGGGCTTTCCTGCTCGCCTCTGGTGCCAACGGCAAGCGCTTCGCGACGCCCAATTCCCGGGTGATGATCCACCAGCCGAGCGGTGGCGCCCAGGGGCAGGCGAGCGATATCCATATCCACGCGCAGGAGATCCTGAAGATCCGTCAGCGCCTGAACGAGCTGATGGCCCACCACGCGGGCCGCTCGGTCAGCGATATAGAGCGCGACACCGAGCGCGATCACTTTCTGAGCGCCGACGAGGCCAAGGAGTACGGCCTGGTCGACGATGTGCTCTCGCGCCGCCAGGCCTTGGAAAAATAAGGCTGCCTGGCAGACAATATTGAGCCGCTGGTGGCGCCGCCGGCGACCGCGGACGGCCCCAGGGCCCGCCCGGGCACAAAAGGCTTGAAAAAGGCGCCAAAAGACAGCATCTTGCTATAGAAACAAGAGGGCGCCTCTGGAAATCATAGCGAGCGGGTGGCCGGTGGTGGCCGCCAGGTACGCGCGCAGTAGATTCCGGGGGTGACCGACGACGGGCCCCGGCTGGCCGAAGAACCACGGAGTATTTTGATGACCGACCAGAACAGCGGAGAAGACAACGGCAAACTGCTGTACTGTTCTTTCTGTGGCAAGAGCCAGCAGGAAGTGCGCAAGCTGATCGCCGGCCCGTCCGTTTTTATCTGTGACGAATGCGTCGAGTTGTGCACCGATATCATCCGCGAAGAGGTGCAGGAGACGTCTGAGGGTCCCGAGGGCCGCCTGCCCACACCGAGGGAAATCACCGAGATCCTCGACCAGTATGTGATCGGCCAGGAGCGGGCCAAGCGCGTGCTGGCGGTAGCCGTCTACAACCACTACAAGCGCCTGCGCAGCAAGACCGGGGTCAAGGGCAAGGAAGACGTCGAACTCAGCAAGTCCAATATCCTGCTGGTGGGCCCCACCGGCAGCGGCAAGACCCTGCTGGCGGAGACCCTGGCGCGCCTGCTCAATGTGCCCTTTACCATCGCCGACGCCACCACCCTGACCGAAGCCGGTTACGTGGGCGAGGACGTGGAAAATATTATCCAGAAGTTGTTGCAGAAGTGCGACTACGACGTCGAGAAAGCCCAGCAGGGCATCGTCTACATCGACGAGATCGACAAGATCTCGCGCAAGTCCGACAACCCGTCCATCACCCGGGATGTATCCGGTGAGGGCGTGCAGCAGGCGCTGCTGAAGCTGATCGAGGGCACTGTCGCCTCGGTTCCGCCCCAGGGCGGCCGCAAGCACCCGCAGCAGGAGTTCCTGCAGGTGGATACCTCCAATATCCTGTTTATCTGTGGCGGCGCCTTCGCCGGCCTCGACAAGGTGATCCGCGACCGCTCCGAGAAGGGCGGTATCGGCTTTTCCGCCGAGGTCAAGTCGAAGGATGGCAAGAGCAACTTCGGCGAAGTTCTGCGCGACCTGGAGCCCGAGGACCTGGTGCGCTACGGCCTGATCCCCGAGTTTGTCGGCCGCCTGCCGGTCACCGCGACCCTGGAGGAGCTGGATCGCGCCGCACTGGTCAAGATACTGACCGAGCCGCGCAACGCCCTGACCAAGCAGTACGCCAAGCTGTTCGAGATGGAGGACGTGGAGCTGGACTTCCGCCCGGACGCCCTGGATGCGGTGGCAACCAAGGCCATGGAGCGCAAGACCGGTGCCCGCGGTCTGCGCTCCATCATGGAGTCGGTGCTTCTGGAGACCATGTACGACATCCCCTCCACCGACAATGTCGCCAAAGTGGTTATCGACGAGGCGGTCATCAAGGGGGAGTCTGCCCCGCTGCTGGTGTACGAGAACGAGTCCCAGCCGCAGAAGGCGGCGCCGGAAGAATGAGCTCAGCCTGGTAAAAAAAGCCGTCAGACTCCGCAAAAAGCCCCAGCCCGGGGCTTTTTTATGCTTGGGGCCTAGGGTGCGCCGAGGCGCCAACCTGGCCTCCGGTGTTTCCCGCTGCGCACGGCGCACCCTGCCTCGGCACAAATTCACCGTTAGATTAGACTTGTATTCCGGTCATCGCTCCCCCATCTCTAGCAACTGACAGGCGGCGGCCGAGAGTAAACTGTATCTCCAACAGCAGCAGTCGATGCCGCGCCAACAACCCAGTGATCGGGCCGAGAGGAGTTCTATGGATCAGCCATCCGATACCAAACTTGAATATCCGCTGTTGCCGCTGCGGGATGTGGTCGTCTACCCGCATATGGTGATCCCGCTTTTTGTCGGCCGGGAGAAATCCATAGACGCGCTCGAAGAGGCGATGCGCAGCGACAAGCAGGTGCTGCTCGTGGCGCAACGCAAGGCTTCGGAAGATGATCCGGGCGCCGATGACATCTATCGCGTCGGCACCGTCGCCAGCGTGCTGCAACTGCTCAAGCTGCCCGACGGCACCGTCAAGGTGTTGGTAGAGGGCAGCCAGCGGGTCAATATCCTCGAGGTGACCGAAGGCGACGGCCACTACCGCGCCACTGTGGAGCCGATGGAAACCGAGGAACTGCCGGAGGCGGAGGCCGAGGCGTTGGTGCGCTCGGCGATGACGCAATTCGAACAGTATGTCTCGGTGAGCAAGAAGGTGCCCAACGAGGTGATCACGTCGCTCTCGGGCATCGACGAACCGGGGCGCCTGGCCGACACCATCGCCGCCCACATGTCGCTGGAGCTGCCGCAAAAACAGGAGTTGCTGGAAACTGCCAGCGTCAAGGAGCGCCTGGAGCATCTGCTCGGCCTGATGGATTCGGAGATCGACCTGATCCAGGTGGAAAAGCGCATCCGCGGCCGCGTCAAGAAACAGATGGAAAAAAGCCAGCGCGAGTACTACCTGAATGAGCAGATGAAGGCCATTCAGAAGGAGCTGGGTGAAATCACCGAAGAGCCCAGCGAGATCGAAGAGCTGGAGAAGAAAATCGCCGAGGCTGGCATGACCTCGGAAGCGGAGAAGAAAACCCGCGCGGAGCTGGCGAAACTGAAAATGATGTCGCCCATGTCCGCCGAGGCCTCGGTGCTGCGCAGCTATATCGACTGGATGCTGAATGTGCCGTGGAAAAAGGCCAGTCGCGTGCGCCACGACCTGATAAAGGCCGAGGAAATACTCGAGAAGGATCACTACGGCCTGGAAGAGGTCAAGGAGCGGATTCTCGAATACCTGGCGGTGCAGAAGCGGGTGAAAAAGGTCAAGGGGCCAATCCTGTGCCTGGTGGGGCCGCCCGGGGTGGGCAAGACCTCCCTCGGCCAGTCCATCGCCCGCGCCACCAATCGCCAATATGTGCGCATGGCGCTCGGTGGTGTGCGCGACGAAGCGGAAATCCGCGGCCACCGCCGCACTTACATCGGCTCGCTGCCCGGCAAGCTGATCCAGAAGATTTCCAAGGTTGGGGTGAGAAACCCGCTGTTCCTGCTCGACGAGGTGGACAAGATGGGCATGGATCACCGCGGTGACCCCGCCTCGGCACTGCTGGAAGTGTTGGACCCGGAGCAGAACAAGTCGTTTAACGACCACTACCTGGAAGTGGACTACGACCTGTCCGATGTTATGTTCGTCTGTACGTCCAACTCGATGAATATTCCCGGTCCGCTGCTGGACCGCATGGAAGTCATCCGTATTCCCGGTTACACCGAGGACGAGAAGCTGAATATCGCCCAGCGTTACCTGGTGCCGAAACAGCGCAAGGCCGCGGGTATGAAAGACGACGAACTGGCCCTGGCCGACGACACGGTGCGCGATATAGTGCGCTACTACACCCGCGAGGCGGGGGTGCGCAACCTGGATCGCGAGATTGCCAAGATCTGCCGCAAGGTGGTGACCAGGCACGTGCGCGAGGAAACCAGCGAGAAGGTCACTGTGGTGCCCGAGCAGCTGGAGGATCTGCTGGGTGTGCGCAAGTACGATTTCGGCCGCGCGGAAGAGGAAAACAAAATCGGCCAGGTCATCGGGCTGGCCTGGACAGAGGTGGGGGGCG
The DNA here is from genome assembly GCF_059834885.1 of Microbulbifer sp. SE14. Classification (NCBI taxonomy): domain Bacteria; kingdom Pseudomonadati; phylum Pseudomonadota; class Gammaproteobacteria; order Cellvibrionales; family Microbulbiferaceae; genus Microbulbifer; species Microbulbifer sp. SE14. The sequence goes on from NZ_JCBAJA010000012.1 coordinate 64,101, forward strand.
ACCTGCTCACCATCGAGGCCTCAGCGATGCCCGGCAAGGGGCGGATGATCAAGACCGGTTCCCTCGGGGACGTGATGCAGGAGTCCATCCAGGCGGCGCTCACCGTGGTGCGCGCTCGGGCCCAGGCCCTGGGTATAGCGCCGGATTTTCACGAGACAAAGGATATCCACATCCATGTTCCGGAAGGTGCGACGCCGAAGGATGGTCCCTCTGCAGGTATCGCTATGTGCACCGCCTTCGCATCCGTGCTCACCGGCATACCGGTGCGCTCCGAAGTGGCCATGACCGGCGAGATCACCCTGCGCGGAGAAGTTTTGCGTATCGGTGGTCTGAAGGAAAAGTTGCTGGCGGCACACCGCGGCGGTATCAAGACGGTGTTGATACCGGCGGACAACGAGCGGGACCTGAAAGACATTCCGGACAATATTCTGCAGGACCTGGTGATCAAGCCGGTCAAGTGGATAGACCAAGTGCTGGAGCTGGCACTCGAGCACAAACCGGAATCCCTGTCCGACGAGGAGTACATGGCCCTGCAGAAGCAGGCCGAGGAGCGCTCGCAGCGCTCGATGCATACGCATTAGTCAAAAAAAGGGGCATCGGCCGATGCCCCGGCATTCTCCGGCCATAATTGCTCACCCCCTGCTGCCGGTGGCCAATTGGGAAAAAGCCTCATCGGTCTGTTTACCAGCCGCAGGCGCTTTCCCCAATTGGCCCCCCGGTATCAGGGCCTTGGCATTCTTTTCCGAATCCCGGTGGGGTGGGCTGTTACCTCCGGCTAAAAAATAATCTGCCCGGGGCGGAAAGCTGCTGGAGATTTGTCCAACTGCCCGGAAACCCGCATGGTTCCTTGACCCGCTATCGGGCAGTTGGTATAAAACGTGCCTTATTGCCCGGCGCCCAAATTGCCGGCGATTAGTAGATGGCTTGAAAGTCTCGAACGCAGTGGTGTCCCGCCAGCGGGCACCCCAAACATACCTAGAAAGAACAGAGGGATTAAGTGTGAATAAGTCCGAACTGATTGAAGCGATTGCCGCATCTGCAGACATTCCGAAAGCAGCCGCCGGCCGTGCTCTGGACGCATTGGTAGACAGCATTACCGACGCCCTGAAAAAAGGCGATCAGGTTGCCCTGGTAGGTTTCGGTACTTTCGCTGTCAAAGAGCGCGCTGCCCGCACCGGCCGCAACCCGCGCACCGGCGATCCGATCGAAATCGCAGCGGCAAAAATCCCGAGCTTCAAGGCCGGCAAGGCCCTGAAGGATGCGGTAAATTAAGAAGCCTCGTTTAAACGTCGAAGCTTCAAAGAGGCGTATCGCTCGGATGCGCCTTTTTTGTATCTGGTAATAACTCAAGTTTTGTAGTTCACATTGAGGGCGGGAAGCCTCGGGATGGCACTGTGCGAGGCCCTACTATCGGTGGCGATCTGGCAAATATTTACCGATGAGGTTTTTTGCCAGGTGGCCACCGGTAGCAGGGCCGTTCAAAGGCGCCTCCCCTCGGCGCTGGCAATCCCTGTGAACTCCGAAACTTGAGTAATAATTAATAGAGTTAACTATCGGAGCTGACCATGCTTCAGTCCATGCGAGATAACCTGAAGGGCACCGCGGCAGTCATTGTCGCCGGCTTTTTCGGTTTCATTATGGTCATTGGGGGAATTGATTTTTTCACCGGTGCCAGTGGTGGTGCCGCCGATGCGGTAGCCGAGGTCAACGGCGAGAAGATCAGCAACCTGGATCTGCAGCGCGCAATCCAGAACCGCCGCAATATGATCATGAGCCAGTACGGTGAAAATGTACCTGCGGACCTGCTGAGCGACGAGCAGCTCCGCGAGCCGGTACTGCAGCAACTGGTAACCAGTTCGGTGATGCGCCAGGCGGCCCAGGACAGCGGCATGGTGATGAGCGCTGCAGTGGTCGACAGGGAGACGGTGCAGATTCCCGGCTTTCAGGTTGGCGGCAAATTTGATCCGCAGGTGTTCCGCGACGCACTGCGCCGCATGGGCTACAGCCCCGCCAGCTTCCGCCAGATCATGGAGCGCGACCTGGTGCTGCAGCAGTACGCCGACAGCGTGACCGACAGCGCCTTCACCACCCGCGCCGACGCGGAGCAGGTGGTGTCCGTTTCCATGGAGGAGCGCGACTTCGATTACGTCATCCTGCCCGTGCAGGGGCTGCTGGACGAGGTGGCCGTCAGCGACAGCGAAGTAGAGCAGTACTATCAGGACAGCCGGGACCAGTTCCAGCGCCCGGAGCAGGTGGCCATCGAGTATATCGAACTGAAACCGGAGCTCTTCGCCGGCAATATCGATGTGTCGGAGCAGGATGTGCGGGCCCAGTACGAGCAGGAAGTGGCCAATTTCCAGGCCGAGATCCGCCGCCGCGCCGCCCACATACTGTTGGAGGAGGGCAGTGAGGACAAGGTGGCCGAAATCCAGGCCAAGCTGGATGCCGGCGAGGACTTCGCCGAGCTGGCGAAGACCTATTCCGACGACCTGGGCTCCCGCGACGAGGGCGGCGACCTGGGCTTTACCAGCGGCGATGTCTTCCCGGAGGAATTTGAAGAGGCCCTGGCTTCCCTGGAGGTGGGGCAGGTCTCCGGTCCCGTGACCACCGACAGCGGCACCCACTTTATCAAGCTGCTGGAGGTCGAGGATGCCGAGGCGCCCACCTTCGAGGAGCGCAAGGCGGCGATCACCGCGCAGCTGCGCAACGCCGAGGCGGAGCGCGAGTTTGTCGGCGCCCTGGGGCGCCTGGCGGATCTCGCCTACAACGCCGATACCCTGGCCGGCCCGGCAGAGGAGTTGGGCGTGCCGCTGCAGACCAGCGAACTGTTCGGCCGCCAGGGCGGCAGTGGCGTCACCGCCAATGACAAGGTAGTGGCCGCGGCCTTCGCTCCGGAAGTGAAGGAGGACGGTAACACCTCCGATGTCCTGAACCTGAGCGAGAACCACTCCGTGGTGCTGCGGGTGACCGAGCACAAGCCCGCCGGTACCTATCCGCTGGAAGAGGTGAAACAGCAGATCGTCGACCGCCTGAAACGCGAAAAGGCGAGCGAGCAGCTGGCGAGCCGCGCGCAGCAGCTGAAGGAGCAACTGGAAGCGGGTGGGAACTTCGCCGAGCTGGCCGAGGCCCAGGAACTGACCCTGGAGACCAGCGACAAGACCCGCCGGGGAGGCTTCGGCAAGCGCGGCGAGATCATCGCCGAGGCCTTTGCCCTGGAGGCGCCCGGCTCCCGCGGCGATGTGGTCACCAGCTTTGCCACCAGCGATGGCGACCGGGTCGTGCTGAAACTGCGCAATGTCCGCCCCGGCCAGCTGTCACGCCAGAGCAGCGAACAGCGCCGCGCACTGATGCAGCAGCTGGCATCGGTGAACGGCCAGGCTGAACTGGCGGCGGTGCAGAAGTACCTGTCCGACAGGGCGGATATCGAGATGCCTGAGAAGTGATTGGTGGCCGGTGGTGAGTGGCCCGTGAAACCGCTCGCCGACTGGTTCACGTCAAACAAAAAAGCCCGCTTGCGCGGGCTTTTTCCGTTGTTAGGACACTGACGTTGGACTTCGCTGTGCTCAACCCAGCCCTACGCCAGCCGTCGATCAGCCGCTGGTGGCGCTGTCGACAAACAGGGTCAGGTTCTGGCCCGGCTGCAGGTAGCTGGATTTGCTGATCTTGTTCCAGCGCAGGATATCGTCGATATCGATGCTGAACTTGCTGGCGATACGGTACAGGGAGTCGCCGCTGCGCACCCGGTAGGAGACTTTGCGGGTGGTGCGGTCATCGCTGCCGCCGCCGTAAGCCACCAGCTTGTGCCCCGGGCGCAGTGTGTCACCGGGCGCCATATTGTTCCAACTGGCCAGTTGGCGCACGCTGACGTTGAGGGAGCGGGATATGTCCCAGAGGGTATCGCCGGGGCGCACCGTGTAGCTGGTCTTGCGCCCGCTGCCGGAGGACTGGCGGCGCTTGACGCGCTCGTCCAGGGCGTAGGCGTACTGGCCAGCGGGCCCGGAGGCGCTGGGGATCAGCAGGGTCTTGCCGGCGCGAATGTTGTTGCCGCGCAGTTTGTTGGCCTCGCGGATGGCGGCCACGGTGGTCTCGTAGCGGCGGGCTATGGTGGACAGGGTGTCGCCGCGGGCTATCGTGTAGCGCTGCCAACTGACGCGCTGGTCTTTCGGCAGCTCCGCCAGGGCGGCTTCGAAGATATCCCGTTTCTCCACCGGTACCAGCAGGCGGTGGTCACCGTTGGGATCGGTGGCCCAGCGGTTGAATTCGGGGTTCAGGAGGTAGAGCTCTTCGGTCTCGATACCGGCGAGATCCGCCGCCTGGGCCAGGTCTATCTGGCTGCCCACGTCCACGGCGGCGTAATAGGGCTGGTTGGGTACGTCGTGCAGCGGCACACGGTAGTAGTCGGGACGGGAAACCACCTCCGCCAGCGCCAGCAGCTGCGGCACATAGCGCTGGGTTTCCCGCGGCAGTTTCAGGTCCCAGAAGCTGGTGCCCAGGCCGCGGCGCCGGTTGCGCTCGACGGCGCGGCGCACAGTGCCCTCACCGGCATTGTAGGCGGCCAGCGCCAGCTCCCAGTCGCCGCCGAAGTGCTGCGACAGGTAGGTGAAATATTTGATGGCCGCGCGGGTGGATTCATCCACGTCCCGGCGCCCGTCGGACCACCAGTTCTGGTTCAGGCCGTAGTGGCGGCCGGTGGCGGGAATAAATTGCCACATGCCGGAGGCGCGGGCGTGGGAATAGGCAAAGGGGTCGTAGGCGCTCTCGACGATCGGTAGCAGTGCCAGCTCCAGTGGCAGGTTGGACTGCTCCAGCTGTTCCGCCACGTGGAAGATGTAGCGGCGCGAGCGCTCGGTCACCCGGGCCATATAGCCCTCGTTGCGCGAGAAGTAGGCGATGTAATCCTTGACCTTGGGGTGGTCGATACGGCGGTCGAGGCGGAAGCCGCGGCGCAGGCGATCCCAGATATCCACCGGTGGCAGGGTCTTTTCCGCCGGTTTCAGGATGTCGGTAGTGCTGGCGGTCGCTACAGGGGTTTCTGCCCCCTGCGGTATCTGATTCCCGGGCGCGATGCGCTGTTCCTGCATCTGCGCGCAGGCCCCCACCGCCGCTGCCAATAGGGCGACGGCAAATTTCTTGTGAACCATGCTTGGTGTTCCGCGAGTCGTTCTTTTAATGTCCCGGCTCAGGATACGCTTTTGCGCTTATCTGGTATTGCACCTGAGCTTATCGTTGTAATTGTCTGATTCTAAAGACCGCGGTTAGTTTCGGTCAATGTGAAATGGCTAATTATTGCGCAGAATGTCGGAGGGAGCCCTGCTTCTTTCCGTCGTTTCGGCGTGAATTTGATTAAAAATTGTCCTTCCAGCGCCTCAGTCTGGCGAACACCTCCACCTCGTCTGAATCCTCCGCGCCGCCGTTGGCATCGTGGTTGGCCGCGCGGCGTGCCACGGCGGGAATATGGCAGCGCAGAAACGGATTGGTGGCCAGTTCCTCACCGATGGTCGAGGGCAGGGTGGGGTGCTCGTCCGCGCGCAGTGCTTCCACTTCGGCGATACGGTTCTGAATGGCGGTGTTGCCCGGCTCTGCGGCCTCGGCAAAGCGCAGGTTCGCCAGGGTGTACTCGTGGGCGCAGTAGACCCGGGTTTCCGGGGGCAGGGCGCCCAGCTTCGCCAGTGAGGTGTACATCTGTGCGGGCGTCCCTTCAAACAGGCGGCCGCAGCCGGCGGCGAAGAGGGTATCGCCGCAGAAAAGGTGCAACTGGGGCGTGCTTCGGGACTTACTGTCGGAGCCCTCCTCTTCGAGCAGCAGGGCGAGGTGATCCAGGGTGTGCCCGGGGACATCCATGACCTCCAGCGGCAGGCCCAGCACCTCGCATCGGTCGCCGTCCGCCAGCGGCTCGGTGACGCCCTCGATGGAGCTGGGGCCGTATACCGGGCATTTGTAGCGGTTGCGGAGCTGTTCGATGCCGCCGGTGTGGTCCCGGTGGTGGTGGGTGATCAGTATGCCGTTGAGGGGATTGTCGCCCAGGGCTTCGATCACGGGCCGGGCGTCGCCGGGGTCCACTACCCAGTGTTCTCCGTCGCGCTCCAGGTGCCAGATATAGTTGTCGCTGAAGGCCGGGATGGGGGATATCGTAAGCATTTTGCAGGCCGCTGATTCATTTTCCGAAACGATACCATTAAGGTAGCTCGCGATAAATCGAGGAGTGACAAGTTCTGGATTGGACACAGGGTTGCAGTGCTCTCAAGATGCCTGAGAGAAAATTGTCCCGTTGGGAAGAAATGTAAAACATTGGTCTCTCCTGGCGCTGTATCAGTACAATCGGGCTCCTGCAGACTCGCAAACGGTCGGAGAAACCATGGGAAAGAGACCCCTGTTGGGCAGACGCGCTGAAATACCCTCGCTGGGACAGTCATGTCCGGGGTTGTCGCGCTGGTTCGCCAGCCCCCTGGGAGAGGAGATTCTTTCCCAGCAGCTGGCATTGACGCAGCCGCTGGTGGAGCGGATGTTCGGCTACCACCTGATGCAGGCGGGAGTGACCAGTGCAGTGGACTTCGCCGCCTGCAGCCGCATCAATCACCGCTTTCGCCTCAGTGCCTGCAGTGAGCAGCAGGGCGCGGCACTGGTGGAGTTCGAGCAGTTGCCCCTGCCGTCGGAGTCCATCGATGTGGTGCTGCTGCACCACCTGCTCGATTTCACCAATCATCCCCACCAGTTGCTGCGCGAGGCGGCGCGGGTGCTGATACCCGGCGGTCACCTGTTGTTGATCGGTTTCAATCCCTTTTCCCTGCTGGGGCTGTCGCGCCTGCTGTTTTCCGGCAGTGCGCACCAGCGCGGCAACCAGCTGCGCGCGGCGCGGGTGGCAGACTGGATGAACCTGCTGGACCTGCAGGCGAGTACCGTCGAGCGCGGCTTTTTCCGCCTGCCGCTGCAGCAGCGCGAGCTGCTGGCGAAGACAGCGTGGATGGAGCGACTGGGGGCCCGCTGGAACTTGCCTTGGGGCGGCTTTTACCTCATAGTCGCGCGCAAAGAAGTGGCGCGTATGCGCACCATCAGGATCAATTGGCGCGGCGAGCAGAAACCTTCGCTGACGGCTGTGCCTTCCAGCTCGCGCGTGGCGGCGCGCGGGCAGCATCACAAGCGTTAGGGCGCCTCTAGATATCGTAGCGAGCGGGCGGCTGGTGGTGGCCGCCGGAGCGCAGGAAGCGGAGTGTACTTTAGTACATGAGCATTGCGACCGGGCTGGCGCACCAGCACCGCCGGACGCCGCCAGGCGCACGCGCAGTAGATTATAGAGGTGGCCGTTAGCTGACGCCCTGTCAAAAAATCCAGCGATAAAAGCTTTCAAATTGAAACAAGTAACCATTTATACCGATGGCGCCTGCCGCGGAAATCCGGGCCCCGGGGGCTGGGGTGCACTGCTGATACACGGCGATGCGGAAAAAGAAATCTACGGCGGTGAGGCCCATACCACCAACAACCGTATGGAGTTGCTGGCCGCCATCGAGGCACTGGGTGCGCTCAAGCAGCCCTGTCGCGTCGATCTGCATACCGATTCCCAGTACCTGCGCCAGGGAATTACCGGTTGGATCAACAACTGGAAGAGGAACGGCTGGAAAACCGCGAACAAGAAACCGGTGAAAAATGCCGATCTGTGGCGCGCACTGGACGAGCGCATCGCCAATCACGATGTGCACTGGCACTGGGTCAAGGGTCACGCCGGCCACCCGGGCAACGAGCGGGCCGACCAGCTGGCCAACCGCGGCATAGACGAGATGAAGACTTGAGGGGGAGTTGGGAATGCGTCAGGTAGTTCTGGATACCGAAACCACCGGCCTGGATCCGAAATCCGGGCACCGCATCATTGAAATCGGCTGTGTCGAGCTGGTCAACCGCAAGCTCACCGGGCGCCACTACCACCAGTACATCAATCCCGAGCGGCAAGTGGACGACGGCGCTATCGAAGTCCACGGCATCACCAACGAATTCCTGGTGGACAAGCCGGTCTTCGCGCAGATAGCCGATGACTTCATGGCTTTTTGTGAGGGCGCGGAGCTGGTCATTCACAATGCGCCCTTCGACGTCGGCTTTATCAACTGGGAGCTGAAACTGCTGGGCAACCCCCGCTGGCAGAGTGTCGCCGCGCATTGCAGCGTGCTGGACACCCTGGCACTGGCGCGGGAAAAGCACCCGGGGCAAAAGAACAACCTGGACGCGCTGTGCAAGCGCTACTTCGTCGACAACTCACAGCGGGACCTGCACGGCGCCCTGCTGGATGCGGAGATCCTCGCCGACGTCTACCTGATGATGACCGGCGGCCAGACGGATCTGGTGCTGGCCCAGGGCGGCGATCAGCAATCAGATGAGGAGGAGGGCGGCGAGCGGCGCGACGTCACGCCCGGTGCCATACGCCGGCTGGCCGCGGATCGCGCGCCCTTGTCAGTACTGCAGGCCAGTGCGGAAGAGATGGAGGCGCATCAGTCGATGCTGGCGCTGTTGGAGAAGTCTGCAGGCAAGCACTTCTGGTAAAAAATGCGGAATCCAATCGATTCCGCATTTTTGTCGCAGGTTGGGCTGAGCGTAGCGAAGCCCAGCGGGCCGGGGCCGTGCCGGGGTTGACTCGCGCCATCCATGGCGCTCGCCCTTCGGGGCCTGCGGCGTCCCAATTTGCTCCCGGCAAATTGGTCGCAAAGCTCACCCAATCTACATGCTGTTCCCCAGTCCCTATTGATCAAATCGCGTAAATCACACAGACCAGCGCCACCGCACTGAGCACCACCGTATAGGGCAGGGCCATCAATACCATGCGGCCGTAAGACAGGCGAATCAGTGGCGCCAGGGCCGAGGTCAGCAGGAACAGGAAGGCAGCCTGGCCGTTGGGGGTCGCCACGCTCGGCAGGTTGGTGCCGGTGTTGATCGCGATGGCCAGCTTGTCGAAATGCTCGCGGGTGATTTCGCCGGCGGTGAGCGCGGCCTTCACCTCGTTGATATACACGGTGGCCACGAACACATTGTCGCTGATCATCGACAGAATGCCGTTGGCAAGGAACAGCATACCCGGTTGCTGCGAGGGCTCGAGTCCCAGCACGAAGTGGGTGACCGGCTCGAACAGGTGCTGCTGGTGAATCACTGCGACTATGGCGAAGAAAACCACCAGCAGTGCGGTAAACGGCAGCGCCTCCTCGAAGGCGTGGCCGATGCGGGCCTCTTGCACCACGCCGTTAAAGGCGGTCAGCAGCACGATGATCATCAGGCCGATAATGCCCACCTCGGCGACATGAAATGCCAGCGCCAGCACCAGTAGCACTGCCACGATGCCCTGTATCCAGAGTTCTGCGATATCGCCCGGTGTGCGCTTTTTTTCCTCTTCCCGGGAGAAGTTCATCAGCACTTCGCGCACTGCGCTGGGCAGTTTGGCACCGTAACCGCAGATGCCGGTCTTTTCCAGGAGTACACAGGTGGCGAGGCCGGCGAAGAAAGTGGGTATCGTAACCGGGGCCATGTTCAGGAAGAACTGCACAAATTCCCAGCCGGCTTTCTCCGCGATCAGCAGGTTCTGCGGCTCACCCACCAGGGTGCAGACGCCACCGAGGGCGGTGCCCACGGCGCCGTGCATGATCAGGCTGCGCAGGTAGGCGCGGAACTGGTCCAGGTCCTCGCGGTGGTACTCGACCACGTGATCGTCGTTGGAGTGATCGTGTTCATGGTGATGGTGTGGCTGGTTGGAGGCCACCCGGTGATAGACCGAATAGAACCCCACGGCAACCGCAATCAGTACCGCAGTCACGGTCAGCGCGTCGAGAAACGCCGACAGCACCGCGGCCACGGCGCTGAAGAGCAGCGAAAGCATCGTCTTGGAATTGACGTGGATCAGGATCTTGGTGAAGACGAACAGCAGCAGGCTCTTCATAAAGTAGATGCCGGCCACCATAAACATCAGCAGCAGGATCACTTCGAAGTTTTCGGTCACCTCGTGGTATACGGCATCGGTACTGGTCATGCCCAGCAGTACCGCCTCGATGGCCAGCAGGCCTCCCGGCTGCAGCGGGTAGCATTTGAGGGCCATGGCCAGGGTGAAGATAAACTCGGCTATCAGGACCCAGCCGGTGACAAAGGGGCCGCTGACATAGAGGAGTAGCGGGTTGATGATCAAGAATGCGGCGATGGTGACTTTGTACCAGTCGGGCGCCTCCCCCAGAAAGTTGTCGGTAAAGGCGCGGCTGAAGCCGCTGCCGGAAGCGGTGAGCGCATTGTTGTAGGTGTTCATTATTACTTCCTTCGTTGACCGTAAGGTCCTGGCCGGCACTGGGGCTCACCTCCCGGAGCTTTGCCCGGTGCCTTGCAGGTTGCCGGATAGCGGCAGTGTCCGCACCTGGCGCAGCGCGCAACCCTCAAGTAGGGGCTGTGCGGCTGTCGCCCCAACGCTACCCAGTTTGCAGCAAAATTCAAGTGGTTTTACCAATTGCCGGCTTCGCCGGGCCGTTTTGTCGATTGTTCGGTGGAAAATACCGGCGGAAAGGTGGACTCTTTGCGGGTTTGGTATAAATTGCCTTTTTCCCGGCCAAATTGCCCTTGCCCGGGAAATTTGTACAACGAATAGACAATCAATGACGATTAATAAGAGTGCAGCGGTGTAGTCAGTGACTGAATTGCGCGATATCAACATAACTTCTGTCAATGTGGTCAAGGACGAGCTGGTGGCGGCGGTGGATGCCGCCGCGGCTCACCTGGACCAGTTCGCGGTGGATCACAACAACAAACAGTCGCTGGAGCAGTGCCTTGCCGCATTGCGCCAAGTCAGTGGTGTCCTGCAGATGGTACAGCTGCACGCGGGGGAACTGCTGGCCCAGGAAATGCTGAGCGCCCTGGCCGATATTCAGGCGGGACGCCAGGAGGCGGCGGGCGACCTGATGGAGGGGCTGGGTACCGGTTTCTACGTGGTGACCCGCTATCTCGATTTCGTGCAGAACCGCGGCACCGCGCGTCCCGAACTGCTGATCCCCTATATCAACAACCTGCGTGCGGCGCGCTCGCAGCCGCCGGTTCCGGAGAGCCATTTCTTCCGCTGCCGCCTGGACGCCAATGTGCCGGGCGCCGTCTCCTCGGCGGTGATGTCCGAGGACCTGCGCAACTTCGTGCGACGCTTCCGCCATATGTACCAGGTGGGGCTGCTGGCCCTGCTGAAGGGCAAGCCGGCCAAGCCCGCCTACACCATGATGGCGCGCGCCCTGCAGCGGGTCGCCAGCATTTCCGCCGGTCGCCCCAACGGCAAGCTGTGGGCGGTGGCCGGTGCGGCCCTGGGCGGCATGGCGTCGCGGGAGATGCATATCAACCGCTCGCGGGTCATGGTGTTCAGCATGTTCGACCGGCGCCTGCGGGCGCTACAGCGGGAGGGCGACGCGGCGCTGGACCAGCCGGCGCCGCCGGTGCTGCTGAAGGAGTGCCTCTACTGGCTGGCACTGTCGGCACCCAGCGGCCAGGGGGCGAAAATGCTGGAAGCCTTTGCCGCGACGTCCCTCGGCTACAGCGAGGCGGAACTGGAGCGCGAGCGGGCCAGCCTCGGCGGGCCCGGGGCCACCGCGATCAGCGCCGTGGCCAGCGCCCTGGATGAGGAGCTCTCCGGGGTACGTCGCATGCTCGACGACGTGGAGATGATCGGGGCCTCGGACCTGGAAGGCGACGATGGCCTGGTCGACACCCTGCAGCGCATCGCCAGCACCCTGCGGCTGCTGAACTTCAAACGGATCGGCGACGGTTTGAGCAGCGCGGTGCAGGAGTACCGCAGCAGTGCCTCCGCCGGCGGCTCCGTCGCCGAGGCCGCGCTGCAGAAGCTGACCGGCCAGGTGCTGATGGTGGACAGCACCATCCGCGCCCTGCGCCAGAGCTCCTGTATCGATGTGGACGAATACGGCCACGCGGATATTGCCCTGGAGCACAGCCAACTGGCGGAGGCCGAGGTGGCGGTGCTGAAGGAGGCGGAGGCCGGCCTGTCGCTGATCAAGCGCGCCCTGGCTTCCTACGCCGAGTCGGGCTTCGACCACGGCCATATCCGCAACGTTTCTACCACATTGAATTCTGTGCGCGGTGGCCTGGTGGTGCTCAACCTGCGCCGCGCCGCCGCGGTGGTGGAGCGGCTGGTGGATTTTGTCGAGACGGTGATGGAGCAGCGCGACGCTGCGCCGGCGATAGAGCAGTCCCTGGATATCTTCGCCGATGCGATCATCAGCCTGGAATACTACCTCGGCGAGGTGAAGCTGCACCGCAATGCGGACATACAGTCCCTGAACCTGGCGGTGGAGAGTCTCGATGCGCTCGGCTATCCGGTCGAGGTGGCCTGATCGACAGCACGAGTTTTATAGGAAGGCCGCAGTGAGCGCTATCTTCATCCCCGCCGCCAGTGTCCAGCCCCTGCCGACGCACGCCCGGCACATACTGATAGCTGAGGGGCAGCTTCTCTGCTGTGGCGACGGGTTTCTGCACGAAGGTGGCCTGTTGCGGGAAGAGCTGGTCAGTTGCAGTCATTACCTGGGAGACCTGGAGGGCCGACCCTGCGGCGTGCACCTGCTCTCCCGGCAGATAGACATCGCCGGCTGCGAGTGGCGCAACCTGCGCAGCCTGCTGGGAAGGGTCGACGAGCTGCACTTCGCCCTCGCCGGGCGCGCCGTGCAGGTGGTCGACTGGGACAGCGACCACCGCTTCTGCGGCCGCTGCGGCGGTGCGACCGAATACCACCCCAGCGACCGCGCGCGTGTCTGCCCCGCCTGCCAGTTTGCGGTATACCCGCGTATCTCCCCCTGTGTCATCATGCTGGTCACCCGCGGCGAGGAGTGCCTGCTGGCCCGCCACACCGGGAATCGCTACTCGAAGTACACGGCCCTGGCCGGTTTTATCGAGCCGGGTGAAAATGCCGAGCAGGCGCTGGCGCGGGAGGTGCGCGAGGAGGTGGGCCTGGAAGTCGGCGAGAGCCGCTATATCGGCAGCCAGTCCTGGCCTTTTCCCGGCCAGCTGATGCTGGGCTACCTGGCGGAGTGGGCGGGTGGCGACCTGGACCCCGACCGGGAGGAGATCGCCGAGGCGGAGTGGTTCCACTACGGTGCACTGCCCGAACTGCCGCCGCCGCAGACGCTGTCCGGGCAGCTGGTCCGCACTTTTGCGCAAATAGCTGCGGACAAAAACAGCCGTTAGACCAATACGGAAACGGAGCGGGATAAAAACATGTATATCGCCATAACATTTTTGATTGCCATCCTGGCACTGCTGCTGGTGTTCTGGGGGAGCAAAGTATTACTGGGCGGCAGCTGGGTTCTCGGGTTTATCCGCGGCACTGTCGGCCTGCTGTTTCTCGGCGCGGCACTGCTGATCGTTCTGGTGGCGGCGGATGTATACAGCTACCGGAACCTGGCGGAGGAGCACAGCGTTGGCACCGTGTCCTTCAAAAAAGTCGGTGAGCAGCTGTACGAGGCCAGGTTTTCCGACGAAGACGGCCTGGCGCGGCAATTCGAACTGCACGGTGACCAGTGGCAGCTGGACGCACGCATGTTGAAGTGGAAGGGCCCGCTGGCGCGCTGGGGAATCCAGCCCGCCTACCGCCTGGACCGCCTCAGCGGCCGCTATCTTACTCTGCAGGACGAGCGCACCAGGGAGCGCTCGGTGCACCAACTGGTGGGCAGCAATTACGGTGTGGACCTCTGGCAGTCGCTGCGCGGCATCGATAAAAAACTGCCGTTTGTGGATGCCGTCTACGGCAGCGCCACCTTCCTGCCAATGGAAGACGGCGCCGTCTACGAGGTACGCATCACCCACAATGGCCTGCTGGCGCGACCGCTCAATCAGCAGGCCAGTTCGGCATTGAACGAATGGCAGTGAACTAATCGGTTAGCACAAGCAAGGCGCCGCTGCCGGTGGCCCTCCGGGAAATATTTGCCGATGAGGCTTTTTGCCGGAGGGCACCGGCAGCGGCGCCGATCGAAGCCCTTAACCCATCGGGGTTGAGTCCGCTGTAAATTTGCATTGCAAGGCAGCAATCTGGAGTCTTAGTGGAATTTCTCAGTGAATACGGCCTCTTCCTGGCCAAGGTAGTAACCATCGTCGTCGCCCTGCTGGTACTTATCGGTTTTATCGTCGCCAACCGTGAGCACCTGAAAGACCGGGTGCAGGGACACATCAGTGTCACCAAGCTCAATGACCGCTACGAGCAGTTCAAGGAAACCCTGCTCGAGGCAGTGATGGACAAGCACGAGTTTTCCCGGCGCAAAAAGGAGATGGCCAAGGACAGGAAGGCGCAGGAAAAGGCCCTGGCCAAAAAACACAAGGCGGAGTTGAAAAAGAAACCGCAGGAAAAAGTCCGGCACGACGACCTGGAGAGCACCGATACGCCGGTGCCGGAGCAGGGCGAGGCCGACGCGGAGGCGGGCGAGCAGCACACCCCGGCACTGGTGACGCAGAAGCCGGAGGGCGAGCGCAAGCGTATCTATGTGATGCATTTCGATGGCGATCTCAAGGCCAGCGCGCTCTCCCATTTGCGCGAGGAGGTCACCGCGGTCTTGCAGGTGGCCGAACCCGGCGACGAGGTGGTGGTGTGCCTGGAGAGCCCCGGTGGCATGGTGGCCAATTACGGCCTGGCAGCCAGCCAACTGGCGAGGGTGCGCAGCGCCGGTATCCAGCTGACCGTTGCCGTGGACAAGGTGGCGGCCAGCGGCGGCTACATGATGGCCTGCGTCGCCGACCGCATTCTGGCGGCGCCCTTTGCGATGCTGGGCTCCATCGGCGTGCTGGCGCAGCTGCCGAATTTCAATCGCCTGCTCAAGCGCCACGACGTGGATTTCGAGCTGTTTACCGCCGGCGAGTACAAGCGCACCGTGACCATGTTCGGCGAGAATACGCCGGAGGGCCGGGAGAAATTCCAGAGCGACCTGGAGGACATTCACGCGCTCTTCCAGCACTTCGTCGCCGAGTACCGGCCGAAGCTGGATATCGCCAAGGTGGCCACCGGCGAGGTCTGGTTCGGCCAGCGGGCCCTGGATCTCAACCTGGTGGATGAGTTGAAAACCTCCGACGAGTATCTCACCAGCTGCGCCCGGGACGCGGACCTCTACCAGGTGGAGTACAAGGAAAAGAAGAATATCGCCAGGAAGATCGGCCTCGCCGCCGAGTCGGGCGTCGAATCCGCACTGGTGCGCCTCTTCTCCCGCCTGACAGCCTGGCGCCACCAGGCGCAGTGATTTGAGTGGCTAGAGGTCGTTGGTGAACGGCCGGCGCATCGGCGGCAGGGTTGGGATCTACCTTTCCCTGTTGCCAGTAGGCAAGGCCTGGGCGGCCCTGCTGCCGGTGGCCATTTGGGAAAAAGCCTCATCGGCAAACATTGCCCAAATGGCCACCGGCATCAGGGCCTTCGCATCAGGCTGTATCATTCTTTCTCGAGTCCCGAGGGGTGCAGTTGCGGAAAAGGAAGCAAAGCCATGGATAAAACCTTTCGCGCTATCTGGGTCGAGGAAGTGGCCCCGGGCAAGTACGACCAGCGGGTGATAGAACGGCGCCTGGAAGACCTGCCGGACAACCCGTTGCTGCTGGCGGTAAGCCACTCCTCCCTGAACTACAAGGACGCCCTGTCCGCCTTCGGCAACCGCGCCATTACCAACGAGTATCCGCATACGCCCGGTATAGACGCGGTGGGGAAGGTGATAGAGGACAAGAGCGGCACCTACGCCCCGGGCGACCAGTTGCTGGTCACCGGCTACGATCTGGGCATGAATACCCCCGGCGGTCTCGCCGAGCGCATCAGGATTCCCGCCAACTGGGCGCTGCCGCTGCCTGAGGGGCTGACGGCGCGGGAGTCGATGATTCTCGGTACTGCCGGTCTTACCGCCGGACTCTGCGTGGAAAAACTGCTGGAGGCCAGGGCCAAGCCGGAAGACGGTGAGGTGCTGGTGACCGGCGCCACCGGTGGCGTCGGCTCAATCGCCGTGGCGCTGCTGGCCAAATTGGGGTTCCGCGTGGCGGCGGTGACCGGCAAACTGGAATCGGCGGAATTCCTGACCGGCCTGGGTGCCTGGAAGGTCTTGGACCGGGAGACGCTGGCGCCCTTCGCCAGCAAGGCCATGGCCAAGCCGCTGTGGGCCTGGGCGGTGGATACAGTCGGCGGCGAAACCCTGTTCAACGTGATCAAGTCCCTGGCCTACGGCGGCGGCGTCGCCGCCTGCGGCATGGCTTCCGGCGCCCAGTTCCAGGCCAACGTGTTCCCCTTTATCCTGCGCGGTATCAGCCTGCTCGGCGTCGACAGCGTCGAGCTGCCGCTGGAGAAGAAGGCGTCGGTGTGGCGGAAGCTCGCCGGCGATTGGTACATCGGCGAGCAGTTGGGCCGTATCGCCGAGGATATCTCCCTGGAGCAGGCGCCGGAGTTTCTCGCGCGGCTGCACCGGGGGCACGGTATCGGGCGCTATGTGGTGGATATGGCGCTGTGATTTCCGGGACTCGGGACTCGGAAATGCGCGTAGGTTGGGGTGAGTTGTACGAACCCCAACATGGCGGCGGGTATCCCGTTGGGGTTCGCCAGGCTCACCCCAACCTACACACCGGCCGGCTGCTATGCTAAATACCCCCGGCAATAAATACTCCGGGAATCGGGTTTCTCAATAGTCTGGTTGTCAGTAAAGTTGTCTGCGTTTTCTCGCTATTGGTAGAAAAAATTGTCCACGAATAACGAATTGCCAAAGCTTACCCATCAGGCCAGTGCCCTGGTGCTGTCCGGCGGCGGGGCCCGTGCGGCCTACCAGGCCGGGGTGCTCAAGGCGCTGGCGGAACTGACGCCGGACAGCAATCCACACCCCTTCCAGATCATCTGCGGCACCTCGGCGGGCGCCGTCAACGCGCTGCTGCTCGCCTCCCACCCGGGTACTTTCAGGGAGGCGGTGGAGCGGCTCTGCGCCCTGTGGATGCAGCTGACAGTCGACCAGATCTACCGCACCAGCTGGTACAGCCTGCTGGGCAACATGGCGTCCATCACCTGCTCCCTGTTCAACCAGGGAATAGGGCGCCAGAAGCCCCTGGCGCTGCTGGACAATACACCGCTGCGGGAACTGGTGACGGAGATGGTCCAGTTCGGCAATATCCAGCGGAATATCGATGCGGGGCATCTGCGCGCCGTCTGCGTCAACGCCCTCTCCTACAGCGAGGGGGAATCGGTCAGTTTCTTCCAGGGCGCCGAGGCGCTGCCCGAGTGGCGGCGCTTCCGCCGCTACGGTGTGCGCACCCGACTGACCGTCGATCACCTGATGGCCTCCGCGGCCATCCCGACCCTCTTCTCCACCGTCAAGATCGGCGACGACTACTTCGGCGACGGCGCCGTGCGCCAGCTGGCGCCGATCAGCCCGGCGCTGCACCTGGGGGCCAACCGGGTTTTCGTAGTGGGGGTGTCCGACAACCGCTCGCCGGTGCACTGGGGCAAGAAGCGCACCAAGCCGCCGCGCCACTCGCCGTCCATGGCGCAGATCGCCGGCCAGCTGTTCAACGCCGCCTTTATCGACAGCCTCGAGGGGGACCTGGAACACCTCGACAGGGTCAACCTGCTGCTGGACTCCGTGGACAGCAAGAACCTCGCCGACCTGGCGCCGCTGCGCCCGGTGGAGTCTGCGGTGATCGAGCCCTCCCAGAGCCTGGACCGGCTGGCGGGGCGCAAGGTGCGCTTCCTGCCGCCGGCGCTGCGCTGGCTGTTCCGCTCCACCGGTGCCACCACCTCCGGTGGGGGGGCCTCGGCCGCCAGCTACCTGCTGTTCGAGAAACCTTTCATCGGCGAGCTGGTCGAACTGGGCTACCAGGACGCCATGTGGGAGCGGGACAAGCTGCGCGCCTTTTTGCAGCCGGCGGCGGAGCCCGTGGAAGAGGAACGCAAGGGCCTGTTCGGCCTCAGGGTAAAACCGGTAACGGAAGCAACCGATGGTAATACGCAACCTTAAGTATCTAGGCGTGACGGCGCTGCTGGGCCTGTCCGCAATCCTCGCCGCCTGCAGCGCGCCGGCAACCGATGGCGAGTCGCAATCGAAATTGCGGCAGCCGGAAGAGAGCGAATACCGCCGCCTGCTGGCGGAGGCGCAGCAACTGTCGTTCACCCTCGACTTCGATGCCCTGCGGCGCGCCTTTGTCGAGTCGCCGGAGTACAACCCCTACGGTGGGGTAAAACTGACCGGCCTGGCGGAGGCCTACAACTCGGTGGAGGAATCCGAATTCGACGAGTGCCTGGAGCATGTGGACCGGGTGCTGGCCGACAATTACATGAGCCTCGAAGCTCATATGATCGGCGTCGTCTGCAGCGGTCGCAGCGCCGATTTCGATCGGGAGGACAGGCACCGCTATATGGTTGAGGGACTGATGGAGTCCATCGAGAGCAGCGGCGACGGCCGCAGCCAGGGCAGCGCCTACCAGACTATCAGCACCTCCGAGCTGCGCGGCTTCGTGCGCCTCAAGGGCTTGCAGGTGCTGGAACAGTCCATCGTCTACGACCAGCGCGGCATCTACGACAAGATGCAGGTGCGCGACCCGGAATCCGGCGACGAGTACGCGCTCTATTTCAATGTCAGCCAGCAGTTTGTGCACGGCGTGGAGAGCGTTGCGGACTGATTCCCGCAGCGGATTTATTGCATTCCCCTGTAGGAGCGGCCCATGGCCGCGATCGATCTCACCGAATCCACCAGGCTGGTCGCCTCGCACACAGTAAGGCCCAGCTACCGGCGGTCCTCCGGGAAATGTTTGCCGATGAGGCTTTTTCCCGGAGGACCGCCGGTAGCTGGGCCGCTCGAAGCCGCTATACCAGAGGCTACTGCGCAGATCGATCGCGGCCAACGGCCGCTCCTACATTGCGCTGTCGGGAATTTTTAGCGGCGCTGTCACATCAGGAATTGCTCCAGCTTTTCCCAATCGAAGCGCCGCGTCTGCCGGTCGCTGAACAGCACCTCGACCCTGTCGTCCTCCCACTTGACCACCCGCCCGTGGCCCAGCTTGCGGTGGCGGATTCCCTCGCCCAGGACCGGCCGGCGCACCGGCGCGCGCGGACCGCTGATCTCCGGGTTGTAGTCGCATGCCTCCAGGTAGTGCAGCGCCTGGCGGGTGACCGGGACTGAGCTGGTTATCTCCGCCGGGCGCTCCCGCAATGCACCGGCGATCAGCCTGCACAGGGGCAGCTGCATCTCGTCGATAAACAGCGACGGCTGCTGTTCCACCTCCATTTTTTTCTCCTTCGACGGCGCCGGTGGTGCCAGCAGGTAGAGCCGGTGGCGCGCGCGGGTCATGGCCACGTACATCAGGCGCCGCTCGCTCTCCATCGACGCCGGCGTGGAGAAATCCCGCTGCGGCTGGTAGGGCATGGTGTATTGGGTCAGGGACGGGATGATCACCCAGTCCCACTCCAGCCCCTTGGCCTGGTGCATGGTGGTGATCTGCACCGCGTCCGCCCGGGTCTGCTCGCCCTCGCGGTGCTGGCGTTGCAGTTCCCGCAGGTGCGCCAGCGCCTCGGCGGGCGGCTGCTTGAGGGTGTCCAGGTACTGGGAGAAGGCCAGTATCGTCAGCTGGCGCTCCTCCCCCTGCTGGCGGGTGAAGCTGTCGTCACCGATGCCGTTCAGGTAGTCCAGTTCCGCCAACTGGCGGCGCAGCAGCTCGCCGGCCAGGCCGTGCCAGTTTTCCACTTCTGTCAGCAGGTCGGCGCGTTGGCGCAGCCGCTTCAGCTGCGCCTTGCTCAATGACTCCGGAACCAGTCCCGGCAGATATTTGCCCCAGCCCTTTTCCCGCAGGGCCAGTCGCGCGCAGATAGGCTCCAGCACCTTGCGCGGAATGCGGATATGGGGTGCGGTCAGCCACTCGTAGAGTCCCTGCTCGCGCCTTTTGGCCGGCAGTTGGGCGAAACGGCCAGCGGCGATATTCAGGCTCCAGAACAGCGGGCGCAGTTCTCGCCGCGACAGCACCGTATTGCGGTTGCCGGAGCGGTAGGGAATATTGTTGGCCAGCAGTGCCAGTTCGATGGGCGCGGCCACCGACCAGAGGCGCACCAGTATCGCGATGCGGTCCAGCGGCTGCCCCTGCAGCTGTGCCCGGCGAAGGTGATCCACCAGCCAGCGGCTCTCCTTTTCCGTCTGCACCAGCTCGATATCCGTGTGCTGCTCGCCGTTGGCCGACACGCAGAAAATATCCGCGCGCTCGCGGTTGTTGCCGATAAAGTGGTTCGCAGCCAGGGACAGCTGGTGGCCATAGCGGAAGGTGCGGCTCAGGCGATACACATTGGACGGTGGAAAATCGCCATCGAAAAACTTGAGCAGGAAATTGGGCTTGGAGCCGCGCCACTCGTAGATGGTCTGGTCCGGATCGCCGATGGCGATTACATTACCGGACTTGCCGTAGAGCACCCGCAGCAGGAAGTGCTGCACCTCATTGATATCCTGGTACTCGTCCACCAGGATATCCTCGTAGTAGCTGCCGTACTGCTCGGCGATACCCGGCTCCAGGCTGAACAGTATCGCCGGGTCGTAGATCAGGTCCGCGTAGGTCACCGCGTTCTGGCTGCGGCGCCAGTCCTCGAAGGTGCGGAATACCTTCAGGAAATACATATACTCGTCGCCGAGTTTCAGTTCCTGGAAGGCACTGAAGTCGCCGGTGAGGATCGTCTTCGTGTAGTCGATAAAAAATTCCGCCGCCTCTATCTCCGACTGCTTGCGCGTGCGTATCTCTTCCAGTTCATAGGGCGGCGCGCACTTTTCGATGGCCTTCCAGATCTGCAGCTGTACGGTGGACTGGGGCAGGGGCGTCAGGTTGGCCGGCGAGAGGTGCCGCTTGGCGATCATGCGCTGGTAGAGGCGGTAGCCGAGGCTGTGGAAAGTGTGCACCGCGGGCGCGGGCCCGCCTGCCAGCTGTTGCAGGCGCCGCTCGAAGTCCTCCCGCGCACTGCGGTTGTACATCAACACCAGCATCCGCTCGGCGGCGATGCCGGCGTCCAGGCGGTTTTTCACATAGTGCAGCAGTGCGGTGGTCTTGCCGGAGCCGGCCACGGCGATGATCTTGGCATGGCCGCCGGGATGGTCGGCGATGGCCTGCTGTTCTTCCGTGAGTCGCTGCATCGGATCTGGCTGCCCAAATACTGGATATTCTGCCAGTATATCGGTGGTCGGAACAAGTTCGCCGCGCTATGCGCAGGTTGGGCTGAGCTCCGCGAAGCCCAACCTGCGTCAGCTGCTCGCGGCCTCCTCGCCGCTCAGCCTGTCCCGGCGCAGGGCCAGCTCGGCGATATAGGTTGACAGGAACACCCGACCGCTCAGTTCCTCCAGGAACCGCGAGCGCCCCAGCCGGTCCAGCACCGGCCCCTTCACCTCCGACAGGTGCAGGCGTATTTCCCGCTCGCGCAGATCCCGGTTCACCTGCTGCAGCCGCTCCAGGGCGGTGCCGTCGATGCGGCTGACCGACGACAGTATCAGCACCAGCTCGCGGATCTGCGGGTGGCGCTTGAGCTCGCTCAACAGCCTGTCCTCCACCGCGCTGATATTGCTGAAAAACAGGTTCTCGTCGATGCGCAGGAAGAGGATATCCGGCTGTACCTTGACCGTGTGCCTGAGCACATTGCGGAAGTGCTCGGTGCCGGGCACGCGGCCCACCACGGCGATATGGGGGCGGCTG
Organism: Microbulbifer sp. SE14; assembly: GCF_059834885.1. Taxonomy (NCBI): domain Bacteria; kingdom Pseudomonadati; phylum Pseudomonadota; class Gammaproteobacteria; order Cellvibrionales; family Microbulbiferaceae; genus Microbulbifer; species Microbulbifer sp. SE14. The sequence continues at coordinate 85,746 of NZ_JCBAJA010000012.1, forward strand.
GTGCGCCAGATCAGGGTCGCGAAGGACAGGCCTATACCGATACCGATCCCCGCCTCGACCCCGAACAGCAGCACGCCGAGAAAGGTGCCGGTCATGGCCACGCCGTCGGTGCGGTCGTAGCGCCAGTTGCACAGGAAGCCATCTACGTCGACCAGGCTGGCGGCGGCGACGATGATGGTGGCGGCCAGTACACACAGTGGCAGTTCGGAAAAGGGGGCGGTGGCAAACAGCAGCACCAGCGCCAGCAGCCCCGCGGCTATGACACCGCTCATCGGCGAAGCCGCGCCGCCCTCGTCGTTGATTGCGGTGCGGGCAAAGCTGCCGGTCACCGCGAAACCGCCGGACAGGGCACTGAGCAGGTTGGCAGCCCCCAACCCCCGCAGCTCCGCGTCCGCATTCAGGCGCTCGCCGCGGCGCAGGGCAATGGCGTGGGCGATGGACAGGCTTTCGACAAAACCCAGCAGGGCGATGATCAGTGCGGGCAGCAGCAGCCTGTAGGCCAGGTTCCAGTCGACGCCCGGCAGGCCCAGCTGCGGCAGTCCCGGCGGAATCGCACCCACCACGGCCATCTGCTCCTCCCAGTGGAATACCGTCGTCAGCGCAATGGACACGAGCACCACCAGCATCGGCGCCAGCCTGGACAGCAGGTGGGCAGCGGTTTCAGGCAGTCCCAGCACTTTCAGCAGCGGCGTCAACCACAGGCGTGCGGCGATCAGTGCCAGGGTAGCCGCCAGCCCCAGCCCTGCGGTGGCCCGGTTCGCATTGGGGATTTCCCGCAGGGTGCTCACCAGCAGTTGCAGCGCCGTATCGCCGTCGCTGTCGATGCCGAAGAGGGGGGCTATCTGGCCGACGATAATCAGCGTGGCGGCGCCGGAGACAAAACCGCTGATCACCGGGTGGCTGAGGAGGTTGGACAGGGTGCCGAGGCCCAGCAGCCCCATCACAAACAGGAAGACGCCACTCAGCGCCGCAAGGAGAATCGCGCCGGCGATATATTCCGGGCTTCCCGGGGCCGCCAGGGGAGACAGCGCCGACGCCGTCATCAGCGCCAGCACCGCCACCGGACCGACGGACAGGACTGTGCTGGTGCCAAACAGGGCGTAGCCGAGCAGTGGCAGCAGTCCGGCGTAAAGGCCGGTATGGGGCGGCAGACCCGCCAGGGCGGCGTAGGCCAGTGCCTGTGGCACCAGCATCATGGTTGCCACCAGTGCGGCGATCGAATCCCCCGCCAGCCATTGGCGCCGGTAGTGTTTCAACCAGTGGGGAATCAGTCGTCTGGCCGGCATCCCTGCCTTTGTTCCATTGTCGCTGTTTTGGAAAACTCTCAGACAAGATAGACGGAGAATCCCCTACCTGATCTGGAGGGCGAATCCACCGTCAGGCGCATCCGTCAGTATGAGCGGCCCGCAGCCGCCGGCGGTTCAGCAGGTGGAAAACACCCATACCCGCCAGCATGGCCGAGGTAAATACGATCGCCTTCAACTCGCCGGCGCCGGTGGCCACTATCGCCGGTCCCGGGCAGAAGCCCGCCAGGCCCCAGCCGATACCGAACACCAGGCTGCCGATCACCAGCGGGCGGTCGATATCGCGCCGGGTCGGCAACTGGATCTGTTCGCCGATCAGTGACAGGTCGCGGTTTTTCGCCAACCAGAAGACCGGCAGGCCCACGCCGATGGCACCGACCATCACCAGGCCCAGGGACGGGTCCCAGGCGCCTGCCAGGTCGAGGAAACCGAGCACCTTTTCCGGGTTGGCCATGCCGGAGAGCAGCAGGCCCAGGCCGAACACCAGGCCGGCGGCAAAAGCGGTGGCCTTTGGGAAGTGGGATCTGTTCATCGTCTCAAACCCCCAGCAGGTGGCGAACCACATAGACGGTGGCGAAGCCGCCGCCCATAAATACCAGGGTCGCCGCCAGCGAGCGCGGCGACAGGCGCGACAGGCCGCAGACCCCGTGGCCGCTGGTGCAGCCGGAGGCGTAACGGGTGCCGAGGCCCACCAGCAGGCCCGCGGCCAGCAGCAGCGGATAGCCGGCCTCTATCCGGATCGGCGGCAGGGCGCCAAACAGGACCCAGAGGGCGGGGCCGACCAGCAGGCCTAAGGCAAATGCCAGGCGCCAGCCGGTCTCGCCGGCGCTGCGCTCAAACAGGCCGCCGACAATGCCGGAGATGCCGGCGATGCGGCCGTTCAGCAATAACAGCAGCGCCGTCGCCAGGCCGATCAGGGCCCCGCCTGCGAGTGCGGACAGGGGGGTAAATGCATGCCAGTCGATATTCATCCTGGGAGTTACTCCGTACAGTAGAGTTGATACAGGGTTTGCAGCAGTGCCAGCACCCGCTGGTCCGCTATCCGGTAGTAGACGTGTTTGCCCTCGCGGCGGGTGGCCACCAGGCCCTCGCGGCGCAGTACACCCAGCTGTTGCGACAGGCTGGGCTGGCGGATGTCCAGTTGCTCTTCCAGTTGGCCCACATTGAGCTCCTCCTGGCTCAACTGGCACAGCAGCAGCAGCCGGTCCGGGTTGCCCAGGGAACGCAGCACCAGCGACACTTCGCCGGCAGTGGCGCGCATCCTGTCGAGGCTGATATCGGAAGTGTCGGGCATCCGCTTTTCCTGTGGGCATTCGGTTTACGGAAAAACATTATATTGATTTATATATTATCGACAAGTATATTGTTGATATCGCAAATCGGGAGGGCATCAGATGTCTGCGACGAAACCAGGCCTGCATATTTCACAAAGATCCGTAGCGAGGTGGTGCCAGGGCGCGTCATGGCTGGTTTTCGCGACCGAGGAGCGCGCAGACGTACTCGCCAATACGTTGAGCACTCCGGCGGAGAGAAAACCAGTCAGGGCGTGTTCTGGCGCCGCCGCAGTAGGGGGGTTGTGAGATATGCAGGCTATAACCCAGGTCCACCCGTTTCTGGACCCCGAGACAGAGACCTGGAGCTACGTGGTCTACGACCACCCGGGCGGCAGCGCCGCGGTGGTGGACCCGGTGCTCAACTTCGACTCCGCGTCCGGCCACACCAACACGGCCGGCGCCAAGGAAATCATCGAATTCCTGCGCGTGGAGAAGCTGACCCTGGAGTGGATACTGGAGACCCACGCCCACGCCGACCACCTGTCCGCGGCGCCCTATATCCGCGAACAGATGGGCGGCCGGATTGCCATCGGCGACCAGATCCGCCAGGTGCAGGGCATCTTCCGCGAGGTGTTCAACCTGGAGCGGGAGTTCCTGGTGGACGGCAGTCAGTTCGACCACCTGTTTCACGACGGCGACACCTTCAATATCGGCGAGCTGGAGGCGCGGGTCATCTACGCCCCGGGCCACACCCCGGCGGATATGGCCTGGCTGATCGGCGACGCGCTGTTTGTCGGCGACACGCTGTTCATGCCGGATGTGGGCAGCGCCCGCTGCGACTTCCCCGGCGGCGACGCCGCCACCCTCTACCGCTCGGTGCGCAAGCTGCTGGAACTGCCGGAAGACACGCGCATGTTCATGTGCCACGACTACCCGCCATCAGGGGGGCGCGAGCACCGCTGCGAGACCACCGTGGGGGACCAGAAGCGCAACAATATCCACCTGCACCAGGGGGTGACCGAGGAGGAGTTCGTGGCCATGCGCAACAAGCGCGACGCGACCCTGCCGATGCCGCGGCTGATCATCCCGTCGATCCAGGTCAATATCCGTGCCGGGCAGCTGCCGCCGGCGGAGGACAACGGCACCGTCTACCTGAAGGTGCCGATCAACAAGCTCTGACCGCGCTTAGGATACGCCGCGACCGGGCGGCACACCCAGCGGTGTTGCCGTCATTCCGGCCTGCGTCGGCATGACGAACCGTTAAATGTTTGAGCGACTAATTTCGAGGTGACGATGAACATCAAATATCTGGACGACCAGGTCAGCGTGTCGGAACAGCTCGGCTGCGATGCCGTGGCACAGCTGGCAGGGTTGGGCGTTGAGGTCCTGGTCTGCAACCGCCTGGAAGACGAGTGCGAAGACCAGCCCGGTTTCGCCGAACTGGAACAGGCCGCCCGCGACAACGATATGGAGTTCGTCGCCATTCCGTTCGCCCGCGGCCAGATGACCCTGGAGCACTGCCGGGAATTCGCCGGTGTCCTCGGCTCGGGCAGGAAAGTGCACGCCTTCTGCCGCACCGGTAACCGCTCCTGCAACCTCTGGGCCGCTGCGCGCAGTCTCGCCGGCGCGGACAAGAAGGCATTGCTGAAAGGTGCCTGCGCGGCGGGCTTCGACGTCAGCGGCGTGGTCGTCGCCTTCGATGTGGAATAAGTTGGCCGTATAGAGAAACAGAATGCGCTCGCTGTCAGCCTACCTGCCCGCCATCGACTGGCTGGGGCAATACAACACCCGTACCCTGAGCCGCGACCTGATGGCCGCTGTGATCGTCACCATCATGCTGATCCCCCAGTCGCTGGCCTATGCGCTGCTGGCGGGCGTGCCGGCGCAGGTCGGCCTCTACGCGAGCATAGTGCCGCTGCTGGCCTATGCAGTCTTCGGCACCAGCCGTACCCTGTCGGTGGGGCCCGTCGCCGTGGCCTCGCTGATGAGCGCCGCGGCCCTGAGTGAGGTCGCGTTGCAGGGCAGTGCGGAATACCTGCTGGCCGCGGCCCTGCTGGCGCTGCTGTCCGGTCTCTTCCTGACCCTGCTGGGGGTGATGCGGCTCGGGTTTCTTGCCAATTTCCTCTCCCACCCGGTGATCTCCGGATTTATCACGGCTTCCGGCATATTGATCGCGCTGAGTCAGCTGAAGCATATCCTCGGCGTAGATGCCAGCGGCGACAACCTGCTGCAGTTGCTGACGTCGCTGCAGGAAAATGTCGGCGGCATCAATTCCTATGCCCTGGTTACCGGCATCGCGGTGATACTGTTTCTCTACTGGTCGCGCTCCGCTGCGGTGCGGCTGTTCGAGCGGTTGTCGTTTTCCTCCCATACGGCGGGCCTGCTGGTCAAGGCCGCCCCGGTGGTGGGGGTGCTGGCCACCATCGCCGCCGCAGTGGTACTCGATTTCGAGGGCAAACAGGTGGCGCTGGTGGGCGCCATTCCATCCGGCCTGCCGACACTGCAAGTTCCCGGGCTGACCTGGGATCTGGTCGAGGCGCTGACAGTGCCGGCGATCATGATCTCCGTTATCGGCTATGTGGAATCGGTGTCGGTGGGCAAGACCCTGGCCGCCAAGCGGCGCCAGAAAATCGACATGAACCGGGAGCTGATCGCCTTGGGCGCGGCCAATATCGGCTCCGGCCTGTCCGGCGCCTTTCCGGTCACCGGTGGCTTCTCCCGCTCGGTGGTCAACTTCGATGCGGGCGCCGAGACCCAGATGGCCGGTGTCTTCACCGCCATTGGCATCGCGCTGGCCTCGATCTTCCTGACGCCGTTTCTCTACTACCTTCCCAAGGCGACCCTGGCTGCGACGATCGTCGTCGCGGTGCTGTCGCTGGTGGACTTCTCCATCCTGAAAAAGACCTGGCAGTTTTCCCGCAGCGATTTTCTCGCGGTGATGGTCACGATAGTGGTGACTCTGCTGTTCGGCGTGGAGGCCGGTGTGTCCTGCGGTGTGGCCGCCTCCATAGTCCTGTTCCTGTACCGGACATCCCGGCCCCATATCGCCGAGGTGGGCCTGGTCGAGGGCACTGAGCATTTCCGCAATATCAGGCGGCACAAGGTGCTGACGGTGCCGGAGATACTGGCCATACGCGTCGACGAGAGCCTGATGTTCTCCAACGCCAGCTACCTGGAGGACCGCATCTACGCGGATCTGGCGGCCAACGAACGGGTGCGGCATGTGATCCTGATGTGCAGCGCCATCAACGAAATCGACTGGAGCGCGCTGGAGGTACTGGAGGCAATCAACGAGCGCCTGGTGGAGCAGGGGATGCAGCTGCACCTGTCCGAGGTGAAAGGGCCGGTGATGGACAGCCTGCAGAAAAGCGGCTTCCTGCAGCAGTTGTCCGGGAAGATTTTCCTGTCCCAGTTCCAGGCGTTTTCACAGTTGAGATCCGGACTGGAGGTGGAGTAACCGCCCGACCTGTCCCGGCTTCAATTGGCGACACCTACAAAAAAGGCGAAACCATCGGTTTCGCCTTTTTTTGGCCGCGCACCTCGGCGGGCGGCTGCCGGACCCGAAGGGGATCCGGACTTGCAGTCGCTATCTTTAGACAACGACGATATTTTCGGCCTGCAGGCCTTTGGGGCCCTTGGCTACACTGAACTCCACCTTTTGCCCTTCGATCAGGGTTTTGAAGCCGGAGTCGGAAATCGCACTGTAGTGTGCGAAGACGTCGGGCCCGGACTGCTGCTCAATAAAGCCGAAGCCCTTGGATTCGTCGAACCACTTGACGGTTCCTGTGACTGTGTTAGACATAATCGTGTCCTAATAACTAAACAATATAAGAAGCCATTGAAAATGGCGGATCTGGCGGGAAAGTAAGCAGGACTTAAAACTAACGGACGAGGATTATGGGTATAACTTCGTAACAGGAGAGAATGTTCGTGTGCTTAATTTCTAGCGCCCTGGCAGTGTATAGAGATTGATCGGGAAGTCAATCAATACTTTTTCCGGGGAGTCGGCGCTGTCAATGCGATTCCAGAAAAGACAGCATCGCCCTGGTCACCGCCTCAGGCTGCTCCAGCGCAGACAAATGTCCGGCGCGCTCGATAATCTGCAAGGTCGCATCCGGCAGCCGCTCGGCCATGCTGGCGGAGCAGGGCGGCGGCAGAGAAACGTCTTCCTCGCCTACTAGTACCAGGGCCGGCTGGCGGATATCGCCGAGCCTGTCCCGCAGGGAATCCCGCGCGCAGAGGGCATCGACCATGTGTTCGATGGAGATCTGCGACATGGAGGCAAACTTTTCCTTCCACTGCCGTACCAGTTCCGGCTGGGTCCTGCGCGTGTGACGGCCAAACATCAGCTTGGCCACCTTGGGCAGCAGCGGCCTTATGCCAAAAATCTTTTCCGCCGCCACCATGGCCTTGTACTTGAATGTCTTGAAACGGGTCTCTGTGCCGGCGTGGCTGTCGAGCAGGATCAGGCCCGACACCCGTTCCGGCGCCACCAGCGCCGCGCGCAGCGCAATCATGCCGCCGATCGACAGCCCGGCCCAGACGGCGCTGTCGATATCCTCCGCATCCAGCACTGCCAGAACATCATTCACCAGGTCGTAGATATCCAGCGGCCGGTCGGCCGCGCTGGATTTGCCGTGGCCGCGCAGGTCGATATTGATTACCCGGTAATTTTCGGACAATGGCGGTACCTGCTTCGCCCACATATCGCCGTCGCAGAGAAAGCTGTGAAGCAACACGACCGGCGGCCCCGCTCCGAAGACGTCGTAGTGGATACGGTGGTTCTGGAGATCGATTTCTGGCATTGCGATGTCCCCGTTAATCGGCAGTGGCAATTTGCGCGTCTGGCTGGGTTTGCCGGTGTGCATATTCCAGAGCCGCATGCTGATAGCCGCCGCGGCTACCCAGAAACGGGATACCCGTTTCACGCGCATACCTGATGGCCTTCAAGGCGCCGGCAGTATCCCGGTAGGGGCTGGCCGGGACGCACCAGAGGCTGTCGAGCCCGGCTAGCACTGTAACGGAAACCTGGTCGGTCCCGATCCAGACGTCGTCAATGGCTATTGGTACTGAGGATCAGCGGCCGCTGGCCGCGCCCTTCCTTGCCGAGCAGGAGCAGAAGGTCAGGGCGCGGGTGTACATGGCTCTCCTCGTCGCCGGAGGATACCACGTAGCCGGCGGGGAGCGGTGGCCTCGAGAAACTCTTCGGTGACGTCGGAGGAGCCGTGGTGGCACCATTTCATCAGGTCCACACCGAAGCGTGGCGATCTTTGAGTACGTCGCCCTAAGATCGCAGGATTTCCCTGGCGACTCCCAAGCCGCGGCTAGTGGTGGTTTCCGGACCCTGTGACCAGTGATCGATAATAGCGAAAGCAAGCTCCCGCCTTCTAGGGCCACTACGGCTCTTCGCAAGTTCACCGAGGACCCAATGATTGTGTGCAATCCTCGTGTCTCGCGCGATTGAGCGAATATCCTGGTCCGCCTCGGAGAATAACGGCAATGCTGCGGTCAGTTCACCCGGCTGGGTCAAGGTCTTTGGGGAGATGCGCGGCCGCTCTGCCTCCGTCCACCAGCGCCTGGCACGCTCCGGGTCGTGACCAAACTTTTCCCTGAAGGCCTTTGTGAAAGGGCTGAGGAAGGGCCAGTTTCCGCCATTCAGGATGCGCTCGACAATTTCCCTGGTACTCGCCCGATCGCCAAAATTTTCCGGATCGTAGAGCACGCGGTCCTTTGCCGCAGCATGAATCGGGCTGGTGGCATCTGTGGTGACCAGCGTCTCGGGCGCCAGGGCGGCTGCGGCAATGGGCAATAGTGAGGGCGCTCCCAGGCCCAAGCAGTGAAATTTCGACAAGCGAGTATTGCGATCGCGGAAACCGTCTGCGATGCCTTTGAGTACCTGTGCCAGGCGCACATAGCGGCGCGGAACCGGACGCGCAAGTTTGAAGGAGGCTCGACCGAGCACGAAAAAGTCCGTCGCGTTCAGGTCACCACAAACGCTCGCCAGGCCCATGGCAGCGAATTCCACTCCCGCCTCTGCGGCCAGCTGCCCTGCATCCCGCGCAGTGTTGTAATCTACAGCGCTCAATACCGCATATACAGGTAGTCCCTGACACAGCGGATTCTCAGCGACCCTTTGCCACAGTTTCAGGCTCCGACGATTGCGCGTGGCAAAGCGCCCCACTCTCCAACCGGTTATCTCTCGCTCCAGATTCAGCGCTACCAAGCAGGTACTGGAGAAATCCTCCTGGGCGATCAAATCGGTGGGATTCATCGATAGCTGGTTCTGGATTAATTGCGGGGAATCGATAGCCGTCGAAGTCTCGGTGCAGTTGGCGAGTACCTCCTCTGCCAATGAGTCAGCCTGTCTGCGCAAGCCGGGCGGAACTTCGAGGCCACGGGGAATGTGACCGAGTTTACGGCGGATAGCTTTTACCTCAAGAGAGAGTATCCGAGCCCTGCTGGAAAACTGAGCGATCACCGCATCAATCAGCTGTTTTGTGCCATTGTCGGCGAAGAGTGGCAAGCCTCTACGACGTACCTCGGCGGCTAATTTCAGTGTCGATGAGGTCACCCGGTGCGCCGACAGCAGATAACCGTCGGCGGTGACTGAGTGTGCCGCGAAGGAATCAAGTGTTTGCCGGCGCAGATTGGCAATGAACCGCATCAAGTAGACTACCCGCCAGGGCCATTCTCGTGGAGCGCATGAGAACAGGATTTGAACTCATCGAGCAGTGCCTGGAGCTCTTCCAGCGCAATTTCGAACTCTGTTTTCGCCATGTCAAAGATATTCCAGGCATCGAGTACTTCTGGATGATTTTCGATACATTCGGCGACCGCCTCATCCATTGCGTCTGTTGGAAAACCCAATTCGTCCTTTTGATGCAAATGCGGTAGATTGACTTCAGCGGTTTCGATGCATTCACTCCGCGCCATCTCCTTGGCTTGTTGCCAGTCCTGCGCGGCCGCAGCCATCAGTGCCAGAAGTGACCACAGCTCGGTAAGCTTGTCTTTAACACTTTCCTCTTCCGATAAGCACCCGTCGTCCGGTGGCATGGCATTTCTCCTGTCAGCGTAGAAATGGGGTAAAGAGCAGCTCCCCCGCGCCCAAGTTATCTCCACCGTCCTCTTCAGGATTGTGAGCTCCGAGAGACCAGTAGATATTGGCCCTGTTGCGCCAGGGCTGAAACCAGCGGCCGGCAAGCCGCAGAAAGGCAATCTCGAAGCTGGCCTTGCCTATCTGGGCCAGCTCAATCATATCCACCTCTACCCCGGGCTTGCCATCCAGCAGACTGGAGCTCCTGTTGAAAAGGCCGCTGAGCCGACAGAAGGCGCCTTTGGTAACGCCCGCGTGGGGTAGGTGGACAAATCTCACCACCCCGTTTGTCTCGGCACCGCTGGATGGGTCCCTCAGCCTCACCCTGCTAAATAGCATGCCGCTGCCCTGAGGAGAAGAGGTAACTTCCTCTACAAAGCCCTTAATCTCTACAAATTCTCCATCTAAACTCTCATTGAGCTTTGCGATTTCCACATTCTTACCATCGGGAATCTCGGCAGAAAACGCCATAGAACCGACCTTTCTCCGGAGATCTTTTAGGTCTTTCGGTGGGCTCGGGTCATAAACACCAGCTGCCAGCCGGTAACTGGCAGCATGGCTGGCAATGGCTTTTCGGGTAAGGAAGTGCGCATCTATGGCCAGACCACCCAGCTTTTCCGCCAGGCCGCCACTTTTGCGTCTCAGCATTTCCCGAATGCCATGTTGCATAGTCGCCTGCGCCCCAACCAGCGCAGGCAACCTGCGTTCTATATCACCAGCGAACGATACTGAGGTTTCAGTGATTTCCTCTGGATTCTCCATGAGCAAAGCGCTGTAAACCCGTTTATGCCCTCTCCGTAGAAAACGGGAAAACTCCTCAATAACTACCTTGACCGCGTCGATTTCTTCGGCTGAAAACTCGTGCTCACCTTCTTCTGCGCCCAAAGCGATATTGAACTGCGCGTGTACCAGTGCTAGCAAACCGCGACACAGACACATGATCACCGCATCCGTTACACTTGCCAGCCCTGTGCTCAGAAAGTCTTCTCTCTCAGGAAGATAGGCCTGCAAAAGGCTTACGTTCTCCGTCTCACCATTCGTCAGACTCTCCATTGACACCTGAATATCGATCTTTTCTTCCAAACCGGTAAGTTTTGTTTGCAATCGCTCCATAATGCTATTGGGGATCTTATTGCCGGTCAGCCGTTCGACTTTTGCCACGAGCCTGTCGAATCGTTTTTGAGGATCACTTTGACGTAATTTTTCTCCCAGATTCGCTGCGAACTTCTCCCGGTTGTCGCTGATAGCTATACCGCGAAGTACAAACAGAAACTCCAAACCCATACGATGATGCAGCTGAAGAAGCCTGGTAACACTGTCAACATAGCCTTGCAGACTGCGAAACTCCGTGTATCCCAACCCTAAGCAGCGACGTGCCTGTTCCTCGAGAATATTCCAGGATAGGGTCAGAAGCGGCTTCTGGAGGGCCATGGTTTCTAAAAAGAGGCGATGGTGCGCTGGGCGCTGGAGCGCGTAAGCCGGCAGAAAATCATATCTAGCCCGGGATAAGGCCGAACGTAATTCTCTATATTGCAATTTTTGGTCGACCATCAATCTCTCCATTTTATTGCCGATCGGATCTATATTTTCTGTCGGATATCAAGACATAGTAGATTATCTGGAACCCGACACAGATCTTTTTCATGCCAAAATATATATCTACTACTTCCGGCCTGGCGCAATACACCAATACTTTAGTTTTTCTACACAACAATCTGCTATTTGTTCATACGCAGTGCGAAGAAGCTTCGGTGAGATCGTCCACTATTTGTTGGAATCGGTCCCGGAAAGTAAAATGAACTTCTCCGTCAGTAAATTCTAATCGCTGGATATAAAATATTCGAAAATCAAATATTTTTTAAGGTTGTGCTATCGGAAAGTATGGCTTAAATGTAAGAGAAATATAGGTGGCGGAAATATAATTCTCTATACAGCCATGACTCGAACCTGTCCGATGGACCGTCCGGCCTTCGGCGCTTTCCGGCGCTGCGACGGCAGGCCTGGAAAGCGCTTGGGACTCGCTCGACTGAGCGGTCTGAGGCGTAGTGTGATACATCCCTCTATCTGCGTTTTTCATGAACATGGCTGCCGAAACTGGAATCGCTGTGACGCGATTCATTTGGAGTTCGCCAACAACACATGGGGTCTCAATGGGCCAGGCAGTATGCGAGGAGAATATGTATGGATAAGCTTATTGAAAAAGGTGATATCTATTTCTTTTATCGACCCAAGGTCAATAAAGAGAAGGTCGCGAGTATCGATGACATCCAGCGTCTATATCTTGTCCTGGTGCCAGGAGGTTGGACAGGTGTCCTGAGAGGGCGGGGCAGGATACTCCGCTTCAGGACGCTGAGCTATCCAGTCGCCTTTTTTGAGAGGTATGCGTTCTGGCGAACAAAATCGGTTCCGACTGCCGCGGTTCGCCTGCAAGCAGACAAGAGTGTATTGCAGAGATAAAAAAGAGACTCCTTACCGCGATCAAAGGGCCGATTCGATATACTCTTTCAGTGCGACCGCATTGTTGTAGTGGGTTTCCTTCGAGCCGAAAAGGAATACAGCTCTTTTCGATTTGATCTTGTCGACCAGCTCATCCACTGACTCGCTTTTATCCTTCAGTTCAGCATAATACCGTTTCTTGAATTCCGGCCATTTGTCGGGGTCGTGGTCGTACCACCGTCGTAGCTTATCGGAGGGAGCGAGCTCCTTTGCCCAGAGGTCGACCGCTGCGCTGTCTTTCGACAGGCCTCTGGGCCAGAGGCGGTCCACCAGGATCCGTATTCCGTCTCCGGATTCCGGCTCTTCGTAGACTCTCTTGGTTGTTATAGCCATGGGGGACTCTCCTTGCGGGCAGGGTGGTTGCGAGCCGACGTAGTGCAGCTTCCACTTGATCCGGAGCCAGGCCGGTGTGTGCCACTTCAGACCCTTCATCGCCGCTGGGGCAGCGCAGCTGGGCCGCCGGTTCCCGGTCATCCATAACTGCCCTCCTCAACTGTCCTTTGTTGGTGACGTGATTGGCCGACAGGCCGATAACCCGTCGATTTCTCTAGCGGCAGGAAGGCAGTCTCTGGGCCCCGTCGACGGGTATATTGGCTCCATTTATCCAGAAGGCGCGGGGCGACAGCAGGAAGAGGCAGGCATCCGCTATCTCGTCGGGCCTGGCGAGCCTGCCCATCGGGAACTCCCTCTCACAGAAATCGCTGAATATCTTCGGGTTTTCGCGGCTGAAGGTATCCCAGGATCCGCCTTCCACCATGGTCGATCCGGGAGAGACGCTGTTGATCCTGATTCCCCGCGGGGCCAGTTCACTGGCCAGCGACTTGACCATATGTATCTGCGCCGCCTTGGCCGACGCGTATTGTGCCCGGTGAACCGTGGGCTTCCACCCGGAAATCGACGAGACAACCAGTATACTGGCATTGGGGCTCTTTTCGAGATGGGGCAGGACTTCCTTGATAAAGGCGAAGCAGTGAAAGACGTTGAGTTCGTAGGTTTTCTTCCAGTCTTCCAGCGAATTTCCACCGATATCCCCGCCGAAGCTGCCGCCCGCGCAGAGTACCAGCAGATCGATTGCCTTCAGCTTGCCCAGGGTATTGTCGATGATGCGCTTCAGATCTTCTTCGTCTGTCACATCCCCCTCGGTGAGGCAGTAGTTGCCAGAGGCAATGTCCTGCAGCTCCCGGTCGAGTGCCTCCAGGCTTTCCCGGCCCCTTGCACAGATGGAGACATTGCACTTCTCACGGGCCAGGCTCAGGGCAATGGCCCTGCCGATTCCGCGGCTGCCGCCGGTTACCAGCGCATTGAGGTTGCCCAGTTTCAGATCCACGGGGTTCCCCTGTCGTTTAAATACAGGTCTCTGTATCGTCGATCCGGTAGTCTTCCAGGATAACCGGCGGCAATTGTTCGGCTTCATCCAACCACTCCCGAACCGAGTCCCTCGACACCAGCCGCGCCATCCACTGTTGCGTCAGCGGCCAGAGTTTGAGGTTAGGATTGTGTGACCGGATCCTGAGAACCGTGGGCACAAAGGCCAGGTCGGCCAGGGACAGCTGCCCGGTCAGGTAGGGGCCGTCGCTGTTGTGCAATTCGTTTTCCCAGACTTCCAAGATCCGCGCCGCATCCTTCATCTCATCGGCGGACATTTCCCGCTTGCCTGGGTAGAAATAGCTCTCGTAGGACAGTCTCGGGCAGATACCTGACAGCCCGGCGTGCTGCCAGGCCAGCAGGGAGCGGGTATGGGCGCGCAGGCGAATATCTGCAGGCAGGAGGGAACCGTCCCCAAGCTCATTCGCGTACTCCATGATGGCAAGGGAATCGTAGATAACGGTTTCACCGTCGACGAGTACGGGAACGGCGCCGGGGGGAGAAAATTCCTTTATTCTGGCCAGGTTTTCGAACCGTTGGGGCCTGCGGATATCGACGACCCGCTCTTCAAACTCTATGCCCTGCTCACGCAGCGCCAGCCAGGCCCTCAAGGCCCAGCTGGAGGCATTCTTTGTTCCGGAATACAAAATTCTGCCCATCAGCGCTCTCCTCAATCTATCCGATTCGTATTGGGAAGTACCCGCCCTAATGGCGGTTGTAGGCCTCTATCAGCTTGCCGTTTCGCGGCAGGCTACAGGTGGGGATAGTCGAGTGTCAAACTGGTGCTCGATTACCTCGTAATGCTGGACCGAGAGATCCGGTTTCAGTTCGTAAACATCGTCTTCCGGGTAAAGTCGCGCCCTTTCAATATGCTCTCCGGCGAATGCCCTGATTGCTGAAAGGCTGTCCCAGTAGGTGATGAGCGTGATCTCCACTTTCCCGGGAAGCCTCCTGCGGAAGATCTGCGCCCCCATATAGCCCGGGGTAGAGGACGAGTCCTTTATGCCGGTATCGTAAAGATAGCTGGTGAACCCCTCGGCGTGCCGCTCCTGCACACGGCATTTCCATTCTCGTGCAAACATTAAAAAGTACTCTTTCGATTTGATCTACAGTTGCAGATTTTGCAGCCTTCCAGGGCGGAAACCACTTTAGACGCTTCGAGCATTATTTCAGCCAGCTCCGATCCTCTGCCGGGTGCTGCAGTGAGCACGGCCTGCATGCCAAACCTGGTGCGGTTCTCCACATTCTGCGAAGCAGCCAATCCAGCCTGTACAACGCCGATAAACAGCAGCAGGCAGAGTGGTATTGCGGTGAATCCTTTAAACATATTCTCTCCCGTGTAAGGTGGTCAATCCCAATGGGATTCTCTGGAGTCCCATGGCCAGAGGTTGGGGAGCTGCGAAGCGGCGGCATCCGGATCGCATCCTGAGTGAAAAGATTTGCGTAAGTCACTCGCATTGACGGCGCTCGAGTAGGAGTGACACATAGCCTTAAGTACATCGTCTGCTTCAGACATTGTTTGCGTCCTCGTGGTATCCGGGGTGTACTGGATCAGAGGTACAACTGTCGACTGTCGGGCTCCCTTCTCACTGGTGTTCGTGCTCACCGCGCGCTGTTTGGGTCCCATGCTTATTTTCGAGCGCTGCAGATGTGTCGCACCCACCCTATTCGAGTGCGATCCCAGGGTGCCAGCCACTCTTGGCCAGGAAGTCCTTCGCGTCGGTCATCTCCAGGATCTCGCGCAGGGCCCGGCGCTTGTCGGGCGCGTTGCGGTAGTAGGCCTTGGCGATCCGATAGCCCACCCAGTAGCCGAGGTCGCCGGGAGTCTCCGGGGTGGCGTTGTAAACCCAGTCGGACAGGTCGGTCTTGTCGAGGTCGGCGACGAAGCGGGTCTCAATCTCCAGTTCGCGCCCGGCTGCCGCGGCTGCGTTGCGCGAATAGGCGACCTGGCCGGCGATAAGCTCGGCTACAAACTCGCCGATACCCTCGACCAGGGAGAGTTCCAGCACGGTGGGCTTTTCCTTGTCGCCGACGGTGCCTGCCATTACCTGCTGGACATGGACGTACTCGTGGGCGAGCACATAGACGATGCGGTCCTCGACGTCGGGGTTGAGCCAATCGGTTGCACACAGCGCCTCGAGCCCGACCTGGATACCGGTATCGGGCCCACCGACAGCCACCGGCTTGCCGCGGCCGATGGCGATGGTTACGGGCGGGAAACGCGCATCCGAATACAGGTGCCCCAGTTTTTGCAGTGCGGCCTCCAGGCGCTCCTGTGCCCGAGGCAGGACGGCCAGACAACGCTTGGCTTCGGCATACAGGGAGGGATTCTTCGTCAATGCGTCGGCAATCCGCTCGCCGGAGATTCGGCGCAGCCTGGCGAACAGATGCAGTCCATCCGAGCCCTGGTCGAGATATTCGCGCTGGAGCTGTTCCGCAGTTGGGCGCCCGTGCGCGGCATCATAGACGCGATAGAAAAGGTCGACATCTTCGGTTTGGACAATTTCCTCCGTCGACGGAGTATCATCCACTGCGGCGGCGCTCTTCGCCAGCACCAGGGTTATCGCGAATGCAAGCGTCCAGGCTGCAGCGACAGCTGCCTTCAGCCTCGTGTCTGTTTTCATGAAAATCCCTCTCTGGGTTGGCCCATAAAGTGCCCGGCTTGCCGCGGCTCCGCTGCACCATTGCTGGCCAACTCGCTGCGTCTGTCTAGCAACACTGCAGAATCAACCAGCTATTATCAAACCGATTCAACTTGGCATCTTGCTCCTGTACCCAAAAGTAGATCATTCCGCAGTCGCCCCACATTATGTCCAAGTCATCGTCGCTATCAAATTGAAACAGCAGCCTCCAGTCCTTTGCGCCTTCTTCCAGCTGTTTTGCCCTTTCGCTTTTATAGCCGTCAGGATTGCCGACATAAATACCATTGGATGCCAACTGAGACTCCAGCTCCATATAGTTGCCCTGGACTGGAGATGGGAAGCCGCCAACCTGGTGGGAGGGATGTTCGTCGCCTTCACTCAGATCAATGTATAAATCAATTTCCCTGTCTGATAAGTTTATATTCTCAACGCAGGGATCATCGTATCTGGGCAATACTTCTACAATCCTAGGCTCTATATGCCATTCTTTAATTTTCAATTCTTCATCCAGGCCTTCTGGATAATCGAAGAATCTGTCCGGATTGGGTTGAAACAGGACTCGCCACTTACTCCGGTCTTCAGGGTCGAAGCCCCATGGCATTTCAATGACATCGTAGAAGAAGAGCAGCAGTCCTTTGTCCCCTAACCATTCGTACTGATGCACGGTGGAGATCTCAGCCAGGTCGATCTGGGCCAGGAATGCCATCGGCTTCCCATTGCTTTCGGGCCAGTTGAAGTTGTGTGTATCAACGAAGGGTTTTCCTCCAAATTTGGAGCGCCTGGCCCGTGATGTTTTCACCAGCCGGATGGCGGGGCGCTTCAAATCTGCAATTTTTGGCTCTAAAGATTTCTTTACCTCTTCCCAATCAATTTTTGGCTTATTTCCAAATAATCTCTTAAAAAATTCCATTTTCTATCCTAAAGAGAGGCAGAATCTCCTGCCCCATATCTCAGTTGGTACCTTTGAACAAGAATGCTTTCCCAGTCCCTGTCCGTCAAGCCTGAGAGAAAGTGGTGCATTTGTTCAGGTTAGCGGGGCTCGGAGTGATCCGCCCCGCCGATCCAGTAGCGCCGGCACACCTGGATAAAGTCCCGGGCTACCGGACTCAGGTCTCGATCCTTGCGATAGAAGAGACCGACTTGACGCTCGATGCGGGCGAAATCGAATTCGTGCAGCGCGCGGAAATGCTGGATCTGCGGCAGCTGCCGCGTCACCTCCGTGCTGATGTAGCCCACGGCCAGCCCCCGGTCGATCAGGTTCAGGCGCACGTTCAGGCTGCTGATCTGCCAGATCATGCGGAAGCGGTCGCGCAGCTTTTCCTGGTAGGGGCGCTGGTCGGGCTCGTCCAGCGAGGACACCACCAGGGGGATGCGCTGCAGATCCTTGGCGGTCATCTCGGCGCGGTGGAGCGGGTGCGCGGGGCTGATCATCAGCAGGCGGTGTTCGTCGTAGAGGGGCTCGGTGCTGAAGCGGTCCATGCGTGTCTGGAAGGGACCCAGGCCCAGCTCGGCCTCGCCGCTCATTACCGCCTGCACTATCGCGCGGGACGGCTGTTCCACCAACCGCAGCCGGGCCTCCGGCCAGCGGCCGATAAAGGTGTGGATCAGGTCGGCCCCGGCGAAGCGGTTGTTGGTGCTGTCGATGGCGACGCTCAACTGCTGGTCCAGACCGCGCGCCAGCCGCGACAGGTCGGCCAGCACCGCCTGTTCCTGCTGTAATTGATCGTCCACGTAGCGGTAGAGGCGGCGGCCCGCCCGGGTCAGGCGCACGGGTCTGTCGCGGATCAGCAGCGGCTGGTTCAGCTTTACTTCCAGCTGCTTGACCGCCTGACTGACCGCCGACTGGGTCAGGTGCAGCTCCTGGGCCGCGGCGCGGAAGCCGCCGGAGCGGGCCACGGAGTGAAAGATACGCATTTCACTGCTTTCCAGGCGCATGATAAGCCCTGCTAATCATTCGTTTACAAAGTTTAATTAGATTAACAGCGCCCCCGGCTTTTTAATAGCTTCATCACAAACACCGTGTGAGGAGGTTGTCATGACAGAGGGAATCAACGCCGGTCTGGAGGGCGTTGTCGTGGGCGAGACGGAACTGTCCAACGTGGAGGGCGATATCGGCCGGCTGACCTATCGCGGCGAGCCCATCGAGGCGCTGGTCAAGCGGGACTTTCCCGCCGTGCTCAATTGGCTGATGACCGGCACCTGGCTGGACGAGGACCAGGGCAGGGCGCTGGACCGCTGGCTGGCCGACGAATCCGAACTGACCGCGGTGGAAACCCGCGTGCTGGAACAGCTGCCCCGCGACACCCACCCGATGGCGGTGCTGCAGGCCCTGGCGCCCATCGCCGATCTGACCCCGGCCCAACAGCCGCCGGCCTGGCTGGAGCAACAGTGGGTACCGGGCATGGTCCTGGCCGCCCGCATCAACGCCGCGGTGCGGGTCTGGCACAACCTGAGCCAGGGCGGCGACGTCTTCGCCGTGCCCGCCGGCCTGGGCTTCCTGGAAAAACTGCTCTTCGGCATCAACGGCACCGCGCCCGGGGAATTGGCCCTGCAGGCCATCAACACCACCCAGATATTGCAGCTGGACCACAGCTTCAATGCCGGCACCTTCGCCGGCCGGGTCATCGCCAGCACCGGTGCCAGCCTGTCCGCCAGCGTCGCCGGCAGTCTTGGCGCCCTGTCCGGCCCACTGCACGGCGGCGCCGACGAGGCGGCAGTGATGATGGCGCGCGGGATCGGCAGCCCCGAGAAGGCCGACGGCTGGGTGCGCGAGGCCCTGGCCAACAAGGTCAAGATCATGGGCATGGGGCACCGGGAGTACAAACGCCTCGATCCCCGCGCCGCCATCCTCAAACCCATGGCCCGCCAGTTCTGCGAAGGCACCGAATGGCAGACGCTGATGGAAACCCTGGTGGCGGTGGAAGACACCTGCCAGGACGTCTTCAGTGCCAAGGGCAAGGAGATTCACGCCAACCTGGAATTCTACAAGGGCGCCGTCTACCTGGCGCTGGGCATTCCGGAGCGCTACTTCACCTCCCTGTTCGCCTGCAGCCGGGTATTCGGCTGGATCTCGCACTTCCACGAGTTCAACCGGGACCCGCGATTGATCCGCCCGCGCGCGCTTTACGTCGGTCGTTGAGGGGGTTGTGCCGGCGGGGTGCCGACGCTGCCACCGGTGCCCCGAGCCGAATTGTCGGCCGCAGATGCTTGCCGTCTGCGCCAGTAGACGGCCGCCGTGGCGACGCAGCTGCCGCCAACGCCTCCGGCCAGCATCCAGCTTGTCAGCCCGGTCAGGGCACACAGCGGACACATTGCCAGTCCCCCTCAATATTCATCGTGTTTCTGCCACCACTGGTAGGGCGGCGTTTGCGGAACCCCTTCCGGGCTGTCCTCCCAGAGCTCCTGGCGACCCATCGGCGTGAGGTCGAGATAAGAGAAATTGGAGCCCAGGTATTCCGCGCCGCGCTGGGTGGTGTGGTAGCTGCGATAAATGGTGTCGTCGTCGCGGATAAATACGCTGATGCCGAACATTTCGCCGTTGTCGCGGGTCGCACCGAAATCCCGGTTGAAATCGCTCCCCGCGGAGGAATACCACGGAAACTCCCAACCCATACGCTCCCTGAACGCGGCGAGCTTGGGATAGGGGGCGAGTGAAACCAGCGCCAGTGAGGTGTCGCGCGCGTGGATATGGGCGATATGCCCCATGTTGTCGACCATCATCGAGCAGCCGGTGCAGGGCGATTCGGCAAACATGAAATGGTAGACAATCAGCTGCCTGCGCCCTTCAAACAGGTCCAGCAGGCCGACCTGGCCTTCGGGGCCAGTAAAGCGGTAACTCTTGCTGACTTCCGTCATCGGCAGGCGGCGGCGTTCGGCGTTCAGCGCATCCCGGAGCCGGGTGTGTTCCTTCTCCTTGATTCGAAAAGCATCCAGCGCGCTCTGCCATTCCTGTGTATCGACTATCCGGTTCATAGTGACCTCCGTTTGTAGTGTCCGGGGCAGTATGGCGCTCGGTGCGCTGGCAAGCGCTGTGGTCAAATGACGGGGATGGGGTGGTTTTGTGCCATCCGCTCGCCTATGATCTTCCGCAGTGAAAGGGACGGAGGGGCGTACGACAGTGAAGAGTGTCTATATCCTGGTCTATGAAGAAGTGGTGCTCTCGTCGGCGGCAGCGCCGCTGGATATATTCATGCGCACGAACGACATCCTCAGGCAGATGGGTCGGGCGGCGGCTTTCGATATCTCCCTGGTTGCCGAGCGGGCCAGCGATATCCGCCTCGGCGGCCCCGCGTCCTTCGCCTGCCAGCGCAGCCTGGAAGAGGTGCCGCCAAAGTCCGCCGGCCATCACCAGAGCCTGATCCTGGTTCCCGCCTTCGATGGCGAATGGGAGCTGCTGCGCAGCAAGAACGGTGCGGCCATTGCGTGGCTGAAACAGCACTATGCGGCCGGAACTGAAGTCGCGAGCCTGTGCAAGGGCAGCTATTTCCTGGCGGAGGCCGGACTGCTCCAGGGCAAGGCCTGCACTTCCCACTGGGCCGTCATCGACGATATGCGCCGCCGCTTCCCCGAGCTGGACCTGCAACCGGATTCCGTGCTCACCGACCAGAGCGGCGTCTATACCGGCGGCGGCGCGTTTTCGTCACTGAATCTGGTTTTGTATCTCGTCGAGAAATTCTGCGGGCACGATGTCGGCGTGCGGGTCGCCAAGAACTTTTCCATCCACCGGGATCATATGAACCAGGCGCATTTCTCGATATTCAGTGGCCTGAACCGGCACGGCGACAAGGCGATTCTGGATGCGCAGAGTTTTATCGAAGAGCGCTATGGCGAGGATATCAGTGTCGAGCAGATTGCGGCGCAGGTGAATATGAGCAAGCGCAACTTTATCCGCCGTTTCAAGGAGGCGCTTCAGATGACGCCGATTGAATATATCCAGCGGGTGAAAATTGAGGTTGCCAAGAAAGCCCTGGAGAGTGGCAGGCAGAATATCCAGGCGCTGACCTATGAAGTGGGTTACAACGATAGCAAGACCTTTCGCAGTGTTTTCAAGCGCTTGACCGGGGTTACGCCGCAGGACTATCGCAACAAATATGGGCGTGTATAAGAGGCTGTAAATAATTCTGTGTAACCGTCCATGCCGCTGGTTACTGGTGATCGACCAAGCGATCACAAAATTCGATCATAAAACGGTTTAGCGCTGGCTTCCAGTTGCGGATAGGCATCGTCCATTTTTTCGCTGCGGACTGCATGGCCAGGAAGACCACCTTCATCGCCGAGTCGTCCGTCGGGAACACCTTCCGTTGTTTCGTCGCCTTGCGGATAACGCTGTTAAGGGACTCAATGGCGTTGGTGGTGTAGATTACTTTCCGGATCTCTGGCGGATACTCAAACAGGGTGATCAGGTTCGGCCCGTACTCATCTGCATGGTCATACGCCACACCCGGTGCCCAAACGCGATCAAACCAGCCTTTAAGGACAGCGGGGAAACCAAACCACCAGGTGGGGAACACCAGCAAAATGGCCTCTGCCGCCAGCAATCGTTCCACCTGGGATTCTACCCGCTGAGCAAAGTAAGTGTTGGCATATTAGCTGCGCCGCTCTGCCTCCGTTAACGAAGCGGAGAATTCTTGGCCGTACAGGTCTTCCACCTCAACCGTATGCCCGGCAGCCTGAAGCGTGACGACTACCCGCTCAGTGAGTGATGAACACGGACTTTCCGAAAGCGGATGCGCTTTTACAACAAGGCACTTCATTTGATGGTAACTCTTCATTTTTCTTGGGTGTGATGTTACCCACGGGACCGCAGAAGGCGCGCCGTCTTTTGGCATCGCTCTTTCTGCGATTGATATATGGCTCATTTTTTGGGCCTGAGGTCTTCGATAACCTGCGCATCTACCCAATAGGTATCTACGTCGGGCCATGCACCATCAATCGCAGGCGTAGCAACTCTACTGAAGAAGAAATATTTTCCGTCTGGTGTTACCGATGGGCCGCCTTCCTGCTTTTCTGTGTTTATCTTGTTGCCCAGGTTGATCGCTTTACCCCACGAGCCATCTGGCTGCCGGAAGCTGATATAAATGTCTTTATCGCCATACCCGTTCTCTCTTTCGCCGTCCCACATAATATAGGATTCGTCCGGAGCAATGAAGGGATGGGCATTCCATTTTCCTGTGTTAATCTCTTTACCGAACGCTTTCGGTTCTTCGCGTTTACCGTCCACTAACCGTGAATAACGAATGACACCATCACCATGGGGCATACCTAACTCATCAAAAACATAAGTTCCTTTAGAGGAAACCTTAAGGCTCATGATTTTTATCTCTTCAAACGGGGAGCCAAGGCTTTTCATTTCTGACCATCCATCCTTTGTGCGCTCCTTATAGCGCTTGCCAAAATGCATGGTCTTGCCGTCGGGAGCGAAGGAGGGTCCGTGCCCGGGTAATGTATCAGACACATACCAACGATTATCTTTATTTTTAAAAACGACAGTTTCTACTTTTTTATTATCCGGACGCTGTCTGGTAAAATAAAATTCATGCATGTCGAAGGAGAACTTAGCGCCGCCTTCCCAATCCTTTGTTGCAATAATGCCGGGGGCAAAAAGTTCAGGGGTCAAGCCGGGAGTCTTTTGTCCGAGGTAGGGGCCTTGAAGAATTGGAAATTCATCTTGACTATAACTTTTACTGGTCATAAGTGGAATAGAAGACAGCAGAATAATTGAAATACAAATATGCTTCATAATTTATCCTTATTTTGAAGGCAACGAATTATTTAACTTCGTTTAATGTGATTTTCTGATGGCGACAAACAAATTATTAGGTGCATAAAGTAAACTGTCCCTCAACGGCGCCTGGTTAGCCTGGTTCCACTATTGGCTTCCACAAGAACTGATAATTTTTCTTGTCCCTTCTTGGATGGCTTAGTAAGTTCTACAGATTCTATAGCTGATGCCTCAACAGTTTTCTCCTTCCAATCTTCAGTTCTATCTTTATGAAGAAGTACTTCTGTAGCAGCGCGGACTATAATAGATAACTGAGCAGAAATCCCTTGTACATCGTCTCCAATTATTGGTGCATAGAAAGTCAAGGCACTTTTTCTTTAATGAGATCTCCTTTAAGACGATTTCCATATCCGAGGTCACCCAGTATTCCCATATTCAAAATCGAAGCCTGATCAGACACCTTTGATAGAAGCTCATGAATTGACTCCAACTGCTGTACCTGATATTGCACCTATAAGTCCTAGCCATGCTGTCATTAGTTTACTCACTTACGGCTAACATTTATATCGTAGTCGTAACGACCACTTTCCCCCCCTCATATCTCTATTGAGACAATTTGACCAAGAGTGCGCTGGAACGCTCGCAGCGTCAAGCTTGCAGGGGAACTGGTACGCTTTACCAGTTCTTGATAAACGATCGCCGTGCCTCATATCCCCATTTTTCCGCAGCCTCACAAGGCATTGTTTCATGGGATTTTCACCGGATATGGCAGTAGGGTCCTGATATCGAGTCCGGTGATTGTTTTCCAGGCAGACACGGGCGGGAATAGAGTGGGTAGGTGAAAATATGATCAGTGGTGAAAGGTAAGGAATAATGTCGGCCGGAATTGCTCCGGCCGCCTCTTATGTTCCTCGTGGTGGATTAAGCGCTGGCCGCTAGCGCCTCGAGGGCAGTCTTCACCTGTCCCGCCTCCTCGCTAACGGACGAGCGGATCAGGTAGTCGAAGGCCCCCAGCGCCGCGGTGGCCCCCGCACCCATGGAGATCACTATCTGCTTGTAGGGCACGGTGGTGGCATCGCCGGCGGCGTAGACGCCGGGGAGGCTGGTGGCTCCGCGTTCGTCTATGGCGATTTCGCCCACGCGGTTCAGTTCCACTTCGCTGTCCTTCAGGAACTCGGTGTTGGGCACCAGGCCTATCTGCACGAAGACGCCGGCCAGTTCCAGGTATTTGCTTTCGTCGCTCACCCGGTCTGTGTACTGCAGGCCGTTCACCTTGTTGCCGTCGCCGAGGATTTCGGTGGTCTGGGCATTGGTGATGATGTCGATGTTGTCCATCGACCGGGCCTTGCGCACCAGTACTTCGTCGGCGCGCAGTGTGTCGGCGAATTCCAGTACGGTGACATGCTTGACGATACCGGCCAGGTCGATGGCCGCCTCTATGCCGGAGTTGCCGCCGCCGATCACCGCTACATGTTTGCCCTTGAAAAAGGGGCCGTCGCAGTGAGGGCAGTAGGCCACGCCGCGGGTTTTGTACTCCTCCTCGCCGGGTACGCCCAGTTGTCTCCAGCGGGCGCCGGTGGCGAGGACTACCGAGCGGCTTTGCAGGGTGGCACCGCTCTGCAGTTCCAGGTCCAGCAGCTGGTTGCGGGCCAGGTTTGCCGCGCGCTGGCCGGTGATGATGTCCACGCCGTATTCCTTCACGTGCTGCTCCAGGCTGGCGGCGAGTTTGGGACCCTCGGTGTAGGGCACGGAGATAAAGTTCTCGATACCCACGGTGTCCATCACCTGGCCGCCGAAGCGCTCGGCCACCAGGCCGGTGCGGATGCCCTTGCGCGCGGCGTAGATGGCGGCCGCGGCGCCGGCGGGGCCGCCGCCCACTACCAGCACATCGTAGGCTTCTCTTTCGTTCAGGGATGCGGCCTCGCGTTCGGCGGCGCCGGTGTCCAGCCTGGCGACGATTTCCTGCAGGGTCATGCGGCCCTGGGCGAAGTGCTCGCCGTTCAGGTAGACCGATGGAACCGCCATCACGTTACGCTGTTCGACTTCGTCCTGGAAGAGGGCGCCGTCGATCATCTCGTGGGTGATATTCGGGTTCAGGGTCGCCATCAGGTTCAGGGCTTGGACAACGTCCGGACAGTTCTGGCAGGACAGCGAGATATAGGTTTCGAAGTGGTATTCGCCCTGGAGGTTGCGGATCTGCTCCAGCAGTTGCGGATCGGCCTTGGACGGGTGGCCGCCGGTCTGCAGCAGGGCGAGTACCAGGGAGGTGAACTCGTGGCCCAGGGGAATGCCGGCAAAGCTTACGCGTGGCGCTTCGCCGGTGCGGGCGACGGCCATGCTCGGTGTGCGCTTGCCGCTGCCGCTGTGGGTTTCGATCTTGTCGGAGAGACCGACGATTGCATCGGCCAGCTTTTCCAGCTCCGCGGATTTGGGGTTGTTGTCGCTGGACACACGCAGTTCGATCGGCTCGATGATATTGCGCAGGTAGGTGTCCAGTTGCTGTTTCAGGTTGGCGTCCAACATCGGTGTGTCCTGTCGATTGATAGGGTTAAAAAAGCCCACCCGGGGGTGGGCAAATGGGGATGGCAGTTCCGGTTGAGGTCTTGGCGGGCCTGCGGCCCGCGCGGGCGAACACAAGGTTCGCCCCTATAAAATGGTCGCGAGTGTTAGATCTTGCCGACCAGGTCCAGGGACGGGGCCAGGGTTGCTTCGCCTTCCTTCCACTTGGCCGGGCAGACTTCGCCCGGGTGGGCGGCGATGTACTGGGCGGCCTTGATCTTGCGCAGCAGTTCCTGGGCGTCGCGGCCGATTCCGCCGGCGGTGATCTCGACGATCTGGACCTTGCCCTCCGGGTCGATCACGAAGGTGCCGCGGTCGGCGATGCCTTCTTCCTCGATCATCACGCCGAAGTTGCGGGTGATGGTGCCGGTGGGGTCGCCGATCATCGGGAACTGGATCTTGCCGATGGTCTCGGAGGTGTCGTGCCATGCCTTGTGGGTGAAGTGGGTGTCGGTGGAGACCGAGTAAATCTCGACACCCAGCTTCTGGAACTCGGCGTAGTTGTCCGCCAGGTCGCCCAGTTCGGTGGGGCAGACGAAGGTGAAGTCGGCCGGGTAGAAGAAGAACACGGCCCACTTGCCTTTGACGTCGGCATCGCTGATGTCAAAGAAGTCGCCGGCCTGGTAGGCCTTGGCCTGGAAGGGCTTCAGTTCGGATTCGATATAGCGGGACATAGATAGCTCCTGGTTCACTGTGTTTGGGTTAGGAAGTTGCTTGGAACGGGTGTAATACTATGGGTCTGGATCGATTAATAAAAATAATCTATTTAAATGAGTTTGATAGTTTGCTTTGATTAATATGTGCTTATTCATAGTGCCGTAGGGTGCGCCATGGTGGCGGCGACAGGGCCAATTGGTAGCGCGGCGCACCCTAAGGTCAGGATTGCGCCGGCCGCCGCCATTGCCGATACTCGCTCGGCTGACCAGTGCGTCGTTATTTAGTCAGCACCGGCAGTCATTCAGGGGACGTTATGCGATTGATTCGGTTACTGAAGAACGACCTGGCGCGGGAAGCCGAGGAGTGGGTCGGGGAGGGGCTGATCAGCGAGGCCCAGGCGGAGCGGATCTGCGATCGCTACGGTGTCGACTACCAGCAGGCCAGGAACCGCTCCTTCGGCTACAAGGTGCTGGTGGGCTTGGGCTACCTGTTCATCGGCCTGGCGATCATCACCCTGCTCGGCGCCAACTGGGACGAGATACCGCGGGCGCTGCGCATGTGGGGCCTGATTGCGCTGACGGTGACCACCCAGGGGATAGCGCTGCGCCAGTATCTCGCCGGCGACCGCAGCGCCGGGGTGGGGCTCTTCCTGCTCGGCAATCTCTTCTTCGGTGCCTCGATTATCCTGATCGCACAGATCTACCACCTGGGCGAGCATATGCCCGACGGCGTCTTCTGGTGGGCGCTGGGCTGCCTGCCGTTTGCGCTGCTGACGAAGAATCCCTGGCTCACGCTGCAGGCGCATCTCCTCGCGCTGATCTGGTTCTTTCTCGAAGTCAGCTACGGCTTCTATCCGGCGCTCTTCCCGCTGTTTGTTCTCTCCTCTGTTTATGTGCTTTACCGCGGGCGCCAGAGCGTGGTGCTGTTGCTGGTGGTGCTGGCCAGTATCGGCTTCTGGGTCGAGTACTCCCTGGCGGCCTTCTGGCGGGAGGCGGAGCAGTTCTTTCTGTTCGACTTCCAGGCGGAAAACCTGGCGGTGGCCGTGGCGCTGTTTATCCTGCTGTTTGCGTTCGGCCACTGGCTGGATTCGCGGCCGGCCGCGGCGGGTCGGGATTACGCCGCGGTGATCTTGGTTTGGTGCCTGCGCTTTGCGCTGATTCTGATGCTGGTGATGAGTTTCGCCAATCCCTGGGAGGGACTGCTGGATGCGGACTGGAATCACCAGCCGTCCATGTGGGCGGTGATAGTGCTGCTCGGTGGCCTGGCGCTGTGGCTGGCAGCGAGGGCAGGGCGGCTGGTTTCCGTCGCGGTGTTGCTGGCCGCATTCCTGGTAACACTGCTGGCAGTGATTATTTCCGGCAACGAGGAGCATGCGGTCTATTTCCAGGTGGCCACCAATTTCGCCCTGATCGGCAGCGGTGTCTGGCTGATAGTGCGGGGCATCAACAGCGGCATCTCCCACTACTTCTTCCTCGGCGTGGCCTCGATACTGGTCACCGCGCTGCTGCGCTATATCGACCTGATCGGCGACTATGTGGGCGGGGCCGTGATCTTCGCCCTGTTCGCGGCATTGCTGCTGGGTGCGGCCAAATACTGGAAACGCCACCAGTCCCGGGAGAGTGCGCTATGAAGGGAAGCGGCATGAAGCGGAAAATCCAATTGGGCCTGGTTGCTGCCATCGCCTTCCAGTTCCTGATACTGGTCGGCATGTACGTCGGTGCGCAGATGCCGCTGTGGACCGGCGAGGCCATCCGCCTGGAGACGATCCCTGTGGATCCCCGCTCCCTGTTCCGCGGCAATTATGCGCGGCTCGAGTACAACTTCTCCCAACTGGACGCCTCGCTGTTTCCGGCGGACAAAAAGCTGCGCGAGGGCGAGGTGGTCTATGTCTCCCTGAAAGCGGACAAGAAAGGTTTCCACCGGCTGGCCGGTGCCAGCCTGGAGAAGCCGGAGGAGGGCGTCTTCCTGCGCGGCAGGGTTACCGGCGGCACTTGGCTGAGAGATGCGAAGAGCAGCTACCGGGTGAAGTACGGTATCGAGGCTTTCTTCGCGCCCAAAGAGAAGGCGCTGGGGCTGGAGAGCGAACTGCGCGATGGCGGCGTGGCGGAGGTGATGGTATCCGGTTCCGGCAGGGCGCGGCTGAGGGATGTGGTGGGCAAATCCGGTGAATGAACTGTAGGTTGGGGTGAGTTCAGCGAACCCCAACATTCAGCGTGGGGGGCGTTGGGGTTCGCAAGGCTCACCCCAACCTACGCGGAGTGGCGGCAACGCGGCAATAAAAGGGAGCCATCGATGAGTCAGCCCGGCCTGGAAGCGCCGAACACCTTCGGCCTGGCGCTGCTGCTGCAGCTGGCCACCCTGGCGATAGCACTGGCCGGGATTTTCTTTCTCGATGTTCGGGTATCCGTTCTCGGGTCTTCTGGATTTTTCGAGCTTTTGATCGGCACGTTCGGCGCATTACTGAGCTTCGCCGCCGCCATCTGGCTGACCCGCTCGAAAACGGCTGTCGGCGCAACGCTGCGCAAGCACTGCCGCGATCTGTACCCGCTGTTTTCCCGCTACTCCGCGCTACAGATAGTGCTGGTCTCCCTCGCCGCCGGCCTCTGTGAGGAGCTGCTGTTCCGGGGTTTCCTGCAACCCTGGCTGTCGCAGCTCAGCACGCCACTGCTGGGATTGCTCGGCGCCTCCGTGGCCTTTGCGCTGCTGCACTACGCCTCCTTTACCTACTTTGCCGCCACGCTGGCAGTCGGCCTGGTTCTCGGCGTCACTTACCGGGTGACGGAGAGCCTGCTCTGCGTGGTGACCTGGCACGCGGTCTACGACCTGTTCGCGATCGCCGCCCTGGCCAGGTACCCGCAGCTGCTGGGCGTGCTCACGGCAAAATAGCCTGAGCTCATCTGCCAATGCCGTCGATCCTGCACCGGAAGAGGGCGGAAGCCGCTTTGCGGACTTCCGGAGCCGCCCACAATTTGATCGATTCCCGTCAAATTAACACCAAAAAGTAATAAGTGGCTGTAAGTTCGATAGCCAAAACTTCCGAGCAGTCTCTTTTTTGCTGTTGCAATCGATTGCAATGCCGGATTATAGTGATCCGTACGGTGTAATTGGATGGTACCTGCATTGTATTGGTGCATGCAATCGTTTGCATTGAGCGATATAACAGCCAGAAAATTTACACCGCGAATAATAAGTTGCAAAAAAACGAGGACGAGAGGGAAGAGTTGATGAATAAGAATCCTTTGGCCCAGGCAGTGTCCCTGGCGGCAATCTCCCTGGGCTTCAGCGGCGCCCTGGCCGCCCAGCAGGCGAGCCAGCCGACCCCATCCGACGAACTGGTGATGGAGGAAGTGGTGACCACCGGCACCCCCGGAGGCGCCAGTATCCGCAAGCTGGATGCCAGCTTCTCCATTACCACCCTGAGCGACGATGAGATCTCCAAAGTCTCCCCGGCCAGCACCGCGGACCTGATGAAGTCGATTCCCGGTCTGTGGGTGGAGAGCTCCGGCGGCGTGTCCGGCGCCAATATCGATGTGCGCGGCTTCCCCGGCGGCAGCGATGCCCCCTTCGTCACCGTTTCCCTGAACGGCCTGCCGGTCTACCCGGCGCCGACCCTGTCTTTCCTCGAGAACTCCTCGCTGTTCCGCGTCGACGAGACCATCCAGCGCGTCGAGGGCCTGCGCGGCGGCCCCAACCCGGTCTATTCCAACGGCCAGCCGGGCCTGACCACCAACTTTATTCTGAAGGAAGGCACAGAGGAGACGGAGGGCCGGGTCAAGTACACCGCCTCCGACTACGACCTGCAGCGCATGGACGCCCTGCTGACCGGCAAGCTGAGCGATGACGTCTACTACATGATGGGCGGCTACGTCAGCTCCTCCCCCGGCGTGCGCGATGCCGGCTTCAGCGCGGAGGAGGGCCACCAGTTCACCCTGCACCTGACCGCGGAGCTGGACAACGGCGTGGCCGGTTTCTACCTGCGCGATACCGACGACCACGGCACCTGGTACCTGCCCGGCGCCTCGACCCTGCCGGCGGACTACACCCAGGTGGGCCCGAGCAACCGCAAGGTGCTGGTACCGATCAGCCGGGCGGACGGCAGCGGCGGTTCCGAGACCGAGTGGCAGAGTTTCGATATGGGCGAGGGCCGCGGCTGGGACGGCAGCATCGGCGGCGCCTATGTGGAGCTGGACCTGGGCAACGGCTGGAGCCTGACCGACCGCTTCGCCCTGACCGGCGGCAATGCGGACACCCTGGGCTTCGTGCCCAACGGCAGCCCGGTGCGCCTGGACAGCCTGACCGACCTCAACGGCGATCCCATCAGCTCCGCCACCACCGTCTCCGGCACCGCCGTCGGTGGCGATACCCTGGTGCAGCAGTTCGGCCCCTGGGTGGTGCGCAAGGACATAGAGGCGGCCAGCAACGACCTCAGCATCGCCAAGCAGTGGGACAGCGCCAAGATCACCGCCGGCTACTACGCCTCCAGCTGGGAGGTGGACGAGTGGTGGTCCATCGGCAACCAGAAATACTATGTGCTGGGGCACGACGGCGAGCAGATTGCCAGCGGCGGCGATGCCGGCGAGATCGAATGCAATGCCGCCGGCGTGGCGACCTGCGGCTGGAATTACGATGTCGAGGCCGACGGCGACGCCCGCGAGGATGCGCTCTACCTGGCCGGCGAATTCTATGTGGGCGACTTCACCTTCGACCTGGGTGTGCGCTCCGCCAACCGCGAGACCAACTACTCGGTGGATGACGGTGCCCGCGACGGCATCTTCACCACCTACAAGGCAGACGAGGACGGCACCGCCTACACCGCCGCGGTGGACTGGGCCTTCGCCGACAATATGGGCAGCTTCTTCCGCATCAACTCCGGCTTCAAGTTTGCCGACTTCGACAACTACCGCGAGTTCGGCGGCAGCTTCCGCGCCGGTTCCGACCTGGTAATCGATGTGGACCAGGCCGAGTGGGGCTACAAGCTGCAGGACGAGAATTATTCCCTGTTCGCGACCCTCTTCTACAACGAGACCCAGGGCATGCCCGACTGTGTCGTCGGCAGCGACGTCTGCACTCGTCTGGAGACGGAGGCCATGGGGGTGGAGCTGGACGGCAAACTCTACTGGGGCGCTTTCACCCTGGGCCTGAACGCCACCGTGCAGGATGCGGAAATCACCAGCGGTGACTTCGAGGGCAACCAGGTGCAGCGCCAGCCCGAGCACCAGCTGCGCCTGACCCAGAGCTACGACTGGACCCTGAACAACGGCGTGGACCTGTCGCTCTACGGCGCGGTCAGCCGGGTCGGCGAGCGCTACAGCGACAGCGCCAACACCACCACGCTGCCCGCCTATACCAAGGTGGACCTGGGTACCACCCTGTATATCAACGACCTCAGCGTGCAGCTGGCGGTGAACAACCTCACCGACGAAGAGGGGGCCACCGAGGGTGATCCCCGCGATCCGCTGGCGGCCAACGTGCGCTACATACTGCCGCGCAACATCAAGTTGAGCGTCAGTTACGATTTCTAGTCAGTTAGTTTGTCGGCGCGATATCTGCGCTCATTGAGCTTGCCGCACGGATTCCCACCGTGCGGCTTTTTTATTTCCGTAGGAGCGGCCGTTGGCCGCGATCGGACTTTCCGTTTCCACAGAAAAGTGATCATGCGTATTCTATGCAGGATGGAAATGCGCAGCGTGCCCATCAGGGGACCAGTGCCGCGTGTCGAGATCGATCGCGGCCATGGGCCGCTCCTACAAGGAGTTGTCTGCGGCTACGGAAGCAGTGAAAGGTGCAAAGAAACTGCCCGGATCAAATTCAACGAGGCTGTCCAGGAGGTAATCCGCTTCCCGCAACGCCGAGCGATCGCCAACGCCCACCGCCGTCATACCTGCGGCCTTGATCGCGGCCACGCCGGCGGCCGCATCCTCGAACGCCAGGCAGCGTCCCGGCTCGGCGGCCAGACCCCAGGCCGCGGCCAGGAAAATATCCGGCGCCGGTTTGGGCGCGGCTTTGGCCGGATCGGCAATCACCGTAAAGCAGTCGGCAATGCCCAATGCCTCCAGCACCGCCGGTGCATTCTTGCTGGCCGAGGCCAGGCCTATCGGGATGCGCCGGCCGCGCAGCCACGCCAGTAGTTCCCCGGCGCCGGGCAGCAGGTCGCCCGGCGTCAGGCTTTCGATCAGCTCCCGGTAGCAGTCATTCTTGCGCGAGGCCAGCGCGACTTTCTCGTCGTCGCTGAATTCCCAGTTCCGTTCGCCGAGGATCACTTCCAGCGAGGCCATGCGCTCCAGGCCCTTGAGAGACTCCTCCATATTGTCGCCCCAGGGCAGCCGCAGTTCCTCCGCCAACTGGCGCCAGGCCTGCAAGTGCAGGCGGGCGGTGTCGGCGATAACGCCGTCCAGATCGAAAATGGCCGCGCGAAAATTCATACCGCCAGCTCCTGTACCGGTGCCTGCCCACAGGCGAGCGGCTGGCCCGGTTCGCTGAGCCGGAGTATTTCGTCGCGGTGGTGCAATGTGATCGGCTCGCCATTGATAAGCGTGTAACTGGCCCGCTGCCGGTCCACATCCAGCTCCAGCGTGCGGCCGCGGAACTGCAGGCGGAAGCGATAGCCGTCCAGTCCTTCGGGCACGTAGGGATTGAAACTCGGTTCCTCGCCGTGCAGGCGCATGCCAGCAAAGCCCTGCACCAGGCACAGCCAGGTGCCGCCCATGCAGGCGGTGTGAATGCCGTGCTGGGTGTTGTTGTGGTGGTTGTCCAGGTCCATGCGCGCCACCTGCTGGAAATAGCCCAGGGCCTTGTCCGGGTAGCCCACCTCGCTGGCGATGATACTGTGAATGCAGGCGGACAGGGTGGAGTCGTGGGTGGTGCGCGGCTCGTAGAAATCGAAGTCGCGGCGCTTCTGCTCCAGGGTGAATTCCGAACCCTGCAGCAAGAGGCCGAGGATCACATCCGCCTGCTTGCACACCTGGTGGCGGTAGATCACCAGCGGGTGGTAGTGCAGCAGCAGCGGGTAATGGTCTGCCGGAGTATTGGCGAAATCCCACTCCGGCTTGTCGAGGAAGCCGTCGTCTTGTGGGTGAATGCCGAGTTCCTTATCCTCCGGCAGGTACATGGCGTCCGCGGCGCGGCGCCAGGCCTGCGGCTCTTCTTCATGCAACTGAATGCGCCGTGCCAGTTCGGCGGCGGCTTCGGGCGCATTGGCCCGCAGCCAGTCGTAGACCTCGCAGGCATAGTCCAGGTGCGCGCGGGCCATCAAATTCGTATAGAAGTTGTTGTCCACCAGCGCCGTGTATTCGTCCGGCCCGGTGACTTCGTTGATGCAGAATTGGTTGCCGCGGCGCGGATTGAAATGGCCTATCTCCAGCCACAGGCGCGCGCCCTCGATCACTATCTCCGCGCCCTTGTCGCGCAGGAATTCCGTATCGCCGGTGGCGCGGCAATAGTGGCACACCGCGTAGGCGATATCCGCGTTGATGTGGAACTGGGCCGTGCCGGCGGGATAGTAGGCGGAGCACTCCTCGCCGCTGATGGTGCGCCACGGGAAGAGGGCGCCCTTGTTGACCGCCAGTTCCCGCGCCCGCGCCCGCGCCGCATCGAGTATCGAGTGGCGATACTCCAGCAGCCCGCGCGCCAGCTGCGGCTGGGTGTAGAGGAAAAACGGCAGGATATAGATTTCCGTATCCCAGAAATAGTGACCCTCGTAGCCGTCGCCGGACAGCCCCTTGGCGGCGATATTGGTGCGGCCGTCGCGGCCCAGGGACTGGAACAGGTGGAACAGATTGAAGCGCATGCCCTGCTGCAGGGCGTCGTCGCCGCGCACTTCCACGTCTGCATTAGTCCAGAAACTGTCCAGTTCGCGGCATTGAATTTCCGCGTAGTCGTCGATAGTTTTTTCAGCGCAATTCGCTAAACAGTCGCGCAATTGGGCCGCGCTGATCGAGCCTTCTTTTTGCTCGGCGAAATGGGCCACGTACTTTGTCAGGCGGATCGGCTGGCCGCGGCGCGCGGCGAAACGGTATTCCACCGAGACACGGTCGTCGTCCTGGGAATTTTCCAGCTGGCAGTCGCCGTCGAATTCAATTTTATGCAGAGCCCCAGAGCCGACAGTAAAGCCGCTGCTCAGGACTTGCTGCACCAGGGCCAGCTGTTCGCCTTCCGCAAGACTTTCCTGCAATTGAATGTCGGCTCTGTCGATCGGCGAGGCCAGGCGCGGGTCATCGCTCTTCTCCGCCTGCGCCAGGCCCGCATCCAGGGCGGAGACCAGGCGCACCTCACCGTCGAAATCCAGCGGCGTCAGCTGGTAGTGCACCAGATAAAGATGTTTTTCGGTCAGGGAAACCAGGCGGCGGCAGTGCAGTTCCATGGTCTTGCCATTCGGCGAGCGCCAGCGCAGTTTCCTGTGCAGCAGGCCCGCGGCCATATCCAGGCGGCGCTCGTAGTCGAGCAGCTCGCCCTCGGCCAGGGAGAAGTGCTCGCCGTTGATCCACAGCCGGATCGACTTGCCGTTGGGCACCGTCAGCATGCGCTGGTTGTTCTTCGCATAGCCGTAGGCGCTCTCGCCGTAGGTGATGGGCTCGCTGGCGTAGACGCCATTCAGGTAGCAGCCGTCGGCGAAGGGCTCCGGGGCGAAGCCCTCCTCGAAGGCGCCGCGCAGGCCGATAAAACCGTTGCCGAGGGAGAAGAGGGTGGCGTTGAGGCCGTAATCCTGCGGGTGGAAGTCGCGCTCCACCAGTTCCCAGGGGTGCACCTGATGATTGGGTTTTTGTTGTTGCTGCATACCACCACCGCGTGTCGGGATTGAACGGAGCGGGTGTGCACACCCGCGGGGCGCCGGGCGCCGTTGCGGTCAGTCTAGCGCCTTTCGTGGATTATTTGCAATCGATTGCAGAGTAGGTGGGTGAACCTGAACAGGACAGCTTGCATACTGTCGATTATCTCTGTAACCAACTGATTTATAAGTAATTTTTAGAGGTATGCGATGACCGCCGAACCGGGAAAACGCGACTGGTCACCATTTTCAGGCGCGATTGTTACCGATATTTTGCAAACGATTGCACTATCCTGGCGCTTCCGCCATACTGGTGCCCGACGCCGGTGCAGTATCCGGTGTTACCCGGAGCCGCTTTCCGGCTTGGATGAAAAATGTACAATAACGAGCCGGCACAGCCCCCGGGGCCAAAGCCGCAGACACAATAAAGAAGCCGCTATGAACAACCAGCGCATACTGCTCTCCCTCTTCGCCATCTACCTGGTATTCGCGATACTGCTGAACAGCGTCGGCACCGTGATACTGCAGGTGATCAACAGCTACGGCGTCAGCAAGTCCGCCGCCAGTGTGCTGGAGGGCTTCAAGGATCTCCCGATTGGAATCGTGTCCTTCCTGGTGGCCTCGCAGCTGCCGCGCTTCGGTTTCAAGAACGCGATGCTGACCGGCCTGGGCATAGTCACCGCCGCCTGCCTGTGCATGCCGCTGCTGCCGGGCTTCTGGACCGCCAAGCTGCTGTTCCTGTCCGTGGGCGTTTCCTTCGCGCTGGTCAAGGTCGCCGTCTACTCCTCCATCGGCCTGCTGGCGCGGGACCGCAAGGAACACGCGGGTATGGTAAATACCCTGGAGGGGGTGTTTATGCTGGGCGTGCTCGGCGGCTACTGGCTGTTCAGCGCCTTTATCGATTCCGCCGATCCGACCTCCACCGCCTGGCTGAACGTCTACTGGGTGCTGGCCGGCATCTGCGCGCTGGCGTTTGTGCTGCTGTGGTCCACGGAAATGGACGAGTCCGGCACCCGCGTCGAGGGCGACAGCCCGCTGCGGGAATTCTTCGCGATGCTGCGCCTGGTGGCCAGGCCGCTGGTGTGCATCTATGTGATTTCCGCTTTCGTGTATGTGCTGATAGAGCAGGGCATAGGCACCTGGCTGCCCACCTTCAACAACGAAATCCTCAAGCTGCCGGCGGCCATGAGCGTGCAGGCCACCAGCATCTTCGCCGCCGGCCTGGCCGTAGGTCGCCTCGGCGCCGGCGCCATCATGCGCCGCATGCACTGGTACCCGGTGCTGAATGTCTGCCTGCTGGCGATGGCGGCGCTGGTGGTGCTGACCCTGCCGCTCGCGGACAATGTGCAGGCCAACCCGGATATCAACTGGCTCAACGCCCCGGTGGCCGCCTTTATCCTGCCGCTGATCGGCCTGTTTATGGCCCCTATCTATCCGGCCATCAATTCGGTCATGCTGAGTTCATTGCCGAAACACCAGCACTCGGCGATGACCGGCCTGCTGGTGATCTTCTCCGCCCTCGGCGGCACCACCGGCTCGCTGATCACCGGTTCGGTGTTCGAGACCTTCGACGGCCGGTTCGCCTTCTACCTGTCGCTGGTGCCGATCGGTGTGATCCTGGTCAGCCTGTTCTTTTTCCGCCGCGCGGTGGAGCGGGATGGGCGGGCGGATTTCGCCGGCGCCGCAGCTTCCGCCTCCCATTGATGGTCGTTTTACAATCCATTGCAGCCCGCCTAAGATGGCGCCTTTGCAGTTTTTAAGGTGAAGGTGCCGTGCCCAAGGATTCCCCCGCTCCCGTTTCCATGTCCGATATCGCGCGCCTGGCGGGAGTGTCCGAATCCACCGTGTCGCGGGCGCTGAACAACAACCCGCTGATCAACGAGAAGACCCGCGAGCGCATCCAGAAAATCGCTCGCTCGATGAACTACAAGATCAACGAGAGCGCGCGCAACCTGCGCCTGCAGCGCAGTCACACCATCTCGGTGGTCATCAATACCGGCAAGGCGGGCGGCCAGTCCTTCTCCGACCCCTTTATGATCGACATGATCGGTGCCATCGCCGACCAGCTGGCGCGGCACAAGTACGACCTGCTGTTTTCCAGCAGTATCGTCACCAGCGCCGACTGGCACGCCTACCTGCTCGGTTCCCGCCGCGCCGACGGTGTTATCGTGATTGGCCAGGGCACGGACGACAGCCCGCTGCGCGAACTGCACAAACTTGGCGATCCGCTGGTGGTCTGGGGTGGCACGCGCAAACCCGGTTCCGACTACTGCATCGTCAGCAGTGACAACCGGATGGGTGGACTCCAGGCCACCGAGCACCTGATCGAACTGGGCCGGCGCAGGATCGTCTTTCTCGGCGATATCGCCCACCCGGAGATAGAGGCGCGTTTTCGGGGCTATCTGGACGCGCTGAAGGATGCCGGCCTGGAGGCCGGCGAGCGCCATATAGGTGCGGCCTTCTCCATAGAATCCGGTTACCAGGCTGTGATGGAGCTACTGAAGAGCGGCACTTCCGACTTCGACGCCATCTTCGCCGCCAGCGACAATATCGCCATGGGTGCCATCAAGGCGCTGCAGGCCAGGGGCATCAGGATACCCTCGGATGTGGCGGTGGTCGGCTTCGACGATATCCCCATAGCCCCCTTCTACACGCCGCCGCTGACCACGGTGCGCCAGAATATCCACCGCGGCGGCGAGCTGCTGGTGGAGAGGGTCATGCAACTGGTGGCGGGCCGGGAGGCGGAATCGGAAGTCCTGCCCACGGAACTGGTGGTGCGGGCCTCCTGCGGTGCCGACCCGGACTACCAGCCCGCGCCGGCCGGCTAGCGGAACTGGCTAAAGCAGGGTGCCGACAATCAGCCCGAAGACAAAGGCGGTAACCGCAAAGGCGAACAGCGCCAGGGCGCCGTCGTGGGCCACCAGTGCCAGCCCGAAGGCAGCCAGTGCCATGCCGGCGGTGGTCGCGGAAAAGGGCACTAACTCCATCACCGGCAGCGCCAGCGCAATCACCGCGCAGATGGCCGCGATC
The DNA here is from genome assembly GCF_059834885.1 of Microbulbifer sp. SE14. NCBI lineage: Bacteria > Pseudomonadati > Pseudomonadota > Gammaproteobacteria > Cellvibrionales > Microbulbiferaceae > Microbulbifer > Microbulbifer sp. SE14. Next base: position 123,651 of record NZ_JCBAJA010000012.1, read on the forward strand.
ACATAAGTGCCGGCGCGGCCCACCAGGAACACCAGCCGCGGCTGCAGCCAGCGGTCGATCAACCGCGCCGGCTTCTCCAGCCAGTTCAATGCCCGGATCATCTTCCCCTTGGAAATGGAACGCCGCAGCACCCACTGCGGCAGCCAGAAATGGCTGCGCCCCAGCAGCAACTGCACCGCCGTCAGCAGGACCAGCACCGCCATGATCGTAGGCACGCCGGGGATACCGGAGAGTGGCGAGAAAAGAATAATCCCCACCAACAGCAACAGCGGTGCAAAGGAGCGCTGTCCCACTGCCCGCACCACCAGGTCCAGCGAAACCCGCTTGCGGCGCCTGGCCGTCTTGGCGATGTGATCCAGCAGTTGGGTCAGGCTGGTGAACTCTCGGGGCATGGTCCGGGCCCTTCACTGTCGGGGACTCATTCCAGTATATGTATTGGGCCTGTTCCGGCCCCTCCGTTTCCGGCGGGAACCTTTTCTCCGCTCGCTGCGTGTTAGTCAGCGCAACTGATCAATTTTCTGATAACACACGCGATAGGAGTCGGATCATGAAGACGCAAGGCAAATTACTTTCAGCTCTGTTGGTTTCTGCAGTCATGGGTGCCGCATCAGTGCCGGCAATGGCGCAGGTGTCCGCCGAAGCGGAAGTCTCGGCCAGTGCCAGCACCAGCGTGCGGACCGGCGATCGAGCCGACGCTTCCACCGAAAGCGAGCTGGATGTGCGCATGAGCGTGGTGAGCGACAGCGAGGGCGCCGATGGCGGGATCGATTCTCTGTCCCTGCCCGCCGAGGCCAGCGAAGAGGCCCATGCCAACGCCGCCTTCGGCCTGCAGACCGCCAATGATGCCCGCCAGCGCGGCGAGGCGAGCGCCGAGGCTGCGGCTGAATCCGCCGATGCGATAGCCGAGGCTGCCATTGATGCCGCCGAAGCCACCGCCGAGGCGGCTCAGGCCGCTGCCGAGGCCACCGCCGACGCGGCTCAGGACGCCGCGGCCGCCGCCCTGGAGGCCGCCACCGAAACTGCCGCGCAGGCTGCCGACGAGGTCGCCGATGCCTCTGCCGAAGCAGCTGCCGACGTCGCCGCCGAAACCGCGGCGGAGGCCGCACTCAACGGCGGTATCTGAGCGCCGGGTAACGCTCACCCATTGGGGGAACCACCTTGTAGGAGCCTGCTTGCAGGCGAAGGCTACGGAGCCCCGTTCTTGTTCGCCTGCAGGCAGGCTCCTACAGGGGTGAGTCGTTACAGCGCCGAATAGCAGCTGGCCCTTCAGGGGCCGGCTGTTTTTTATGTATCTACTGCGGCGGCTTCGCCGCCGTTGCCGGTTCGCGGCGCAGCCTCTGGTGCCAGTTGAGCACCATCACCGTCAGTGCCGGCAGCGGGGTCAGGCTCACCAGGGTGGCGCCGACGATGCCGCTCATCACGATGATGCCGACCCCGCGATGGAGCTCCGTGCCGGCGCCGGGCAGGAACACCAGCGGCGCCAGGCCGCAGATGGTGGTGATGGTCGAAATGGCGATGGGGCGCAGGCGCGAGCTCACCCCTTCCTGCATCGCGGCCGCATGTCCTCCTTCCGGGTACTGGTGATGGCGCTGTGCATTCCGCCGAGCCCAGTTCGGAGGTTGAGCGCATTTCCTACAGCTAGAGGATACTGTGCAGGTACTCCTCTTACTCGATCAGGATTTCCTTTTCGATGTCCTGGGTCGTGGCGCCGGGCCAGAGGGGCTGAGTGGAGATGGTGCGTACCTCCAGGTCGGGAATCATCTGCACCGGGTTGGCAGGGCGACCACCACGCCGAGAATGGCGATGATCAGGACGCTGACCGCCACCAGTATGCCGTTGCGGACAATATGTTCGAACATGGTGTGGCGGTTTGCTGGTCGAAGAGTCTCCATCCTCAATGGCACCTCCTGGCTCTCCCGCTCCGGCAGCTCCTCGGGTCTTGGCCCTCAGCGCACCCTACGATCACAGATATCAGATATCCATGATAGCCAGCTGTTATATCGCATTGATCATAAATAGTTCATTTCTATCAAAGCCAGTGAAAAAATCCATTTAATCCGCGAGCCGCGCCCCGCTACTCTGGCGGGACTTCAGACCAAAGGAGGGAAGCATGAAAACCGTCGTATCCATCATCAGCCGATCTGTCCGCGCCGACACCCGCCCGCAACCGCAGACCGCCGAGTGCAACTACCCGGACAACTACTACGGGGACCAGGTCTGCGTGCTGCGCGGCAACTGAGTTAGCAGTTGAACAGCTCGTCCAGCGCAAATGCCTCCACACCCGAGCCCTGCGTCGCGCTCACCGCCACCATCTTTGCGGCAACCTGTTCGCCACGGATGGGGCGGTAGCGGCGCAGGCCGGGCAGGGTGCACAGCAGCGGCAGCAGCCAGCCGCCCAGCTTCTCGCCGATGCGCAGCTCCTCCCGCTCGCCGAGCAACAGTGAGGGACGGAAGATGCTGATGCGCTCGAAGGGCAGTTGCAAAACTTCCCGCTCCAACTCGCCCTTCATCTTCAGATAGGCGCTGTGACTGTCGGCATTGGCGCCGCTGGAGGAGACCAGCAGATAGTGGTCCACGCCCCTGTCGGCGGCCAGCTGCGCGGCCTGAAGCTGGTAGCCCACATCCACCCTGCGCTGGGCTTGCAGGGAACCGGCGCGACTCCTTGTGGTGCCGAGACAGGAAAACAGCAGGTCGCCATCGAACAGCGACGCGCGTTCATCCAGCCGCTCGAAATCCACCACCTCGTTGCGGACCTTGGTGGAAGAGTGCGGTGCCGGGCGCCGGGTGATGGTCACCACTTCCCGGATGTGGTCGGCGGCCGCCAGCTGATCGACCAGGGCGCGGCCGATCAGGCCGGTGGCGCCGATAACCAGTGCTTTCTTGCGCATAGATTTTCCCGGGCGTGGATCTGGATAAGGGATTGTGCCAGCAGAACCCTCGGCCTAGAACAGCCCCATCTGCGGTTTTTTTTCGTCGAGGGACAATGCGTTCGCCTGGGGCACCCGTTCGCTCAGCAACTCGCTCCACAGGGCGGCCAGGGACAGGGCTTCGCCCTTGTCCGGCATATGCATAAAGACGAAGGGCCGCCTCCCTTCCCCGATCCAGGCGCCCACCCGCTCGACCCAGGGCGCCAGGTAGCGGCGGTTGGTCTCCAGGTCGGGGTGGCCGACATAGCGGATCACCGACGGCGCCTCCACCGGGAGCAGGTGCACCGGGACCCTGGGCTTTTTGCGCTGGGCGTCGCGGGTTGTCTCGCTGTCCGGGGCCGCGGCGAAAAGTGCGCGGCTGTCAAAGCACACCCGGGCGATCTTCCGCTCCCGCAGGCCGCGATTCAGGGCCCTCTCGGCTTCGCCCTTGCTGAAAAAGGCATTGTGACGGACCTCGACAGCGCAGGTCAGGGGCGCGGGCAGGGCATCGACAAACCGCCACAGGTTGTCCAGGTGCTCGGGCCCGAATGCGGCGGGAAGCTGCACGAGAAAGGGGCCCAGTACATCCTCGAGGGGAGCGATAATGTCCAGGAAGGCCTGTACCTGGGCGTCCGCTCCTGCCAGCAGCTGGTCGTGGCTGATCTCCCGCGGAAACTTGAACAGGAAGCGGAAGTCGTCGGGCACCTGTGCCCGCCACTGCCGGCACTGCTCCGGGCTGGGGGTGGCGTAAAAGGTGGTATTGCCCTCGACACAGTTGAGGACCTGGCTGTAGCGCTCGAGCGGGCTCGAGCCCGAGGGCAGCCGCGGGTTCCAGGTGGGATGTTGCCACTGGGGGCAGCCGAGGAAATAGGGGAGTGTCATTTGGCGTAGAACTCCTGACTATCCAGGGCGGAGCGGATATTACTCACCAATGCGTTGCTGAGTTGCCGGTAGTCCGGGTAGGGCGTCAGCAGCAGGCGCATGTCCGGATCGATAAAAATGCCGGCACTGTCGGCCAGCGGCTGCGCACTGTGGTGCAGCTTGCCGAAGCGCTGCAGGTTGTCCTTGCCACCGATCCAGTGCCAGCCGGCTGTCCCGGTCAGCCGCGGGGCAAAGCAGAGCGCCGTCTGCCGGAACAGCTCCTCATCCCTGAAGCGACGCCAGTCGTCGGCTTTTGGGCTCGCGATCTTGGCCAGCAGGGTCACTATCTTGCGCCAGTGGTTGGAGTTGGCGGCGATCAGTGCCTGGGCGCTGGGGGTGTCCACCAGCTGCGCCAGATCGTTCGGTTGATGGGGCAGGTAGAGCACCAGTCTCGGATGGGGCGCGCCCAGGTAGTCGGCAGGAGGCATGGATGAAGTACTCGCATGGAAGAAAAAAGGGGCCGGTTTATTTTCCGCGGGGCATGCTCCGGTTCAACCCGCAGCGCGACTCGCGGCCACAAGGTGATCAATCAGCGCCTGCGCGAATGGCGCCAGGAACGCACGCTCGGCGCCGCGGGTCAGGCTCCCGCATTCGACAATGGCGAAAAGCCAATTCTAACAAGGACTTGGGATGTGTAGGATGCGGGTTGTTGTATTCCCACTGAGCCGACCCCCGATGCGTACACAGTTCACCCCCCACCAACTGGGCATTGCCCTGGCGGTTCTCGCTGCATTCGGTTTCTCGTTCAAGGCGATTTTCGTGAAGCTGGCCTACCAGTCTGCCGAAGTCGACGCGGTTACCCTGCTGTCCCTGCGGATGATCTTCTCCCTGCCCCTGTTCCTGCTGATGGGCCTTGCATACCTGCGCGGCGGTCCCAGGCTTGGCCCGAAGGACTGGTTGCTGCTGGTCCTGCTCGGCCTGTCCGGCTACTACGGTGCGTCGATACTGGATTTTATGGGGCTGGAATATATTTCGGCGGGGCTGGAGCGGGTCATTCTTTTTACCTATCCCACCATCACCATACTGATAGGCCTGCTCTTCCTGGACAAGCCTTTCAGCCCCAGGCTTATCCTCGCTTTGGGGCTCTGCTATGCGGGCGTCAGCCTGGTGTTCATCAGTGACAAGCAGATAACGGGGGTCGGCGCCGCGCCGCTGCTCGGTGCCGCCCTGGTCTTCGGTTCGGCGGTGCTCTATGCCGGCTATAGCGCCTTTTCAGAAGTTTCGATCAGGAAGCTCGGTGCGGCCCGTTTCTCCGTCCTGGCGCTCGTCGTCTCCATCCTGGCCGCCCAGTTTCACTTCCTGGCGGTAAACCCGGTGAGTGACCTGGTGCAACCGCTGCCGGTGTACGCCTATAGCGCCGCCATGGCCCTGTTCTCGACCGCAATGCCGATCTTCCTGCAATCCGCCGCCGTCCAGCGTATCGGCGCGGACCGGACCGTCCTTGTGGGTATGCTGGGGCCTATCATGACGATCTTTTTCAGCTGGCTTATTTTGTCTGAGCCGATCACCTGGGTGCAGCTTTCAGGAACCGGGTTGGTTCTTATGGGAGTCTATCAGCTTCGGAAGGCGTGACCGATGGAAGGGTACTTCACTCCGACAGGTACCGCTGCAATCCCGCCGCCGGGGCATCGAAGACCGCGCGGCAGGCGAGCCGGCGACTTCTTCGGTCCCCGCGCCGGCAACAACTGGTTCGCCCAGGGCCTGGTCAAGCCGGGCCGCGTCGTTACCAGAATCAACAACCCGGACCGCCCCGGCGTCGGCCACCAGTGGTCCTACCTGCCGGACGCGGCGCGCGCAATGGTGCAGCTGCTGGACGTGCCGGGCCGGGAACCGGTGTGGCGGTGGAGGAGACGCTGAGGGGGCTCAAGTGCCTGCCTTGAGACGGTTGAAGGTTTCGTCACCCCGTTACAGGTTTTCAGGCGGAGTCGCTATTCAGCCAGGCTTCCGCGTTTGCCTTTTGACTGCGAGCAAATGCCCTGATTTTCAGCCCTGGAAACAGGGTGCCCTCCAGCTCACTGATTCTGCCTATCCAGTCCTCATCCGTCAGCACGGCCACCTTGCTGAATTTGCGGATAAACTTCAGCATCGAGGGGAGGCGGGAGAACTCTACACCGATAGCGCTGACAGAGGGCAGATTGTATTCGATAACATCGAAAAGCATTTTTCCCTTCTCGATGCCACCGGATTTTTCCAGTAGCGCATCCAGGGCCTGTTTCATCGCCTCGGCGTCCAGTTTGCCGCTTATGGCGATATCCAGGCGGTTACTGCCGGCTCTCTCCACCTTGAACATAAAATCTCCTCGGGGGTTCCGTACCTTTGTAGTTTAAGGGGCGGGCAATCCGTATAGTTGCTTTGGAGTAGCTGCTCTCCCCTCTCCCGCTTGCGGGGGAGGGGCCGGGGAGGGGGTTCTGCAGCGCGATGCTCCGCAGTGAGGAAACCTGGAGTGCCCGGGAGCAGGTGAACCGGAACAAGGCCGCCATCACCGCCACCGCTGGTATTCCCCGAATTTTCGGCCAATACTGCTACGACAGCACGCGATCCGGGCACTCCCATGAAAAAGCTCACGCTGATCCGGCACGCCAAATCCAGCTGGGATGACCCCGCCCTGGACGATTTCGACCGTCCCCTCAACAAGCGCGGTGAGCGCGACCTCCCGGCAATGGCCCAGCGAGTGCGCGAATTCGGCCTGGTGCCGGACCGGCTGCTGACCAGCGGTGCAGTCCGGGCGCTCACTACCGCCGAGGCCCTGGCCGATGCGCTGGAACTGAGCAGCGACCGGATGCTGGTAGAATCGGAACTCTATGCGGCCAGCTGCCAGACGCTGTTGCACTATCTGCAACAGCAGAACGATCACTGGCATCACCTGATGGTGGTCGGACACAACCCGGGGCTGGAAAGCCTGGGTTATCATCTCACCCATGAACATCTGGCCAAGTTTCCCACCGCCGCGGTGCTGCATATCCATCTGAAGATTACCCGCTGGCGTGAACTGGAGGAATTCTGTGGTACCGTCGAACTTTTCGACTACCCGAAACTTCATCGATAGTTCTTATAGTTTTTGGGGAGGCGTCTACCAGGCTGATGAAAATAGTAGGTTTCTTACGCTGTTTATGCGCGCAGCGCATAGCGTAGGCCGCCCTGCGGAGGCGCGCAGCGCCGGAGCGTACTGACTGGCCTGGTTAAGTGAGACCACCATAGCAGACTCACTCATTGGACTTCTTTGCTGAATCCATGACAACCTTTAAAAGGCCCTGAGGGCTCTCTATGTCGTATACTTCTATCCGGTTACCCAAATATTTGACCAAAGGGTGATCATCAATATTTTCAGAAATGATTTCCTCATTTGGTCCGAGGACCGCTGCAAGCTCTTCTTTAGAATGCGCCAAGGTGATCCAGCCACAACCTCCATGCTGATAATCGTGTATCACCAAGAACCTTTTCTTATCCATATGGATAGTTTTCTCACTTAACGCCGCGCGCGGGCGCGGGCGCGGCTTACTTTGGGCGCTTTATTGCGCAAAAATGGGAGCGTAGCGACCGCGCAATAAAGTGCACAAAGTGAGCCGTCGCTCTGCAGCGCCTTTTAGTGTCATTGGTACGGAATTGGATTTGACATCCAAGCGGACCAAGATAGATCACGCCCAAGTAAAGTATCGCCCTCCCAGCTGCAGTTAATTTCATAAATACTGCCTGGAAGTATTCTTTGCGTTAATGTTGTTCTCGCACCGCCCTGCATAAAATTACATGTAATGTCAAATTCATATTTGCCAGGAAGGACGATAATCTGAGAAGGGTACATACCTATACCTTTGTAGTGGTCAAGTGATTTAGGCCACCGTCTTTTGAGTTTTCCAGTAGGCCTGCTCTGCCACATTGGGCGGCAACCCGTCGTTGTGCTTATGCGGCCGCAACGCGCTGTAA